>JAGLYS010000355.1 GCA_023132105.1 Caldifarciminota bacterium | reverse complement strand
GTGAATTCGTGGTGGTTCTCTCCTTCCCTCCTGAATTTGTGGCGTATCTTCCCTTCTGTGATCTCTTCTCTTTTAGTGGTTATTCGTTGTGGATCTCCATCCCCTTGGTGATAAATTCGAATACCTGAATACTTTATTTTTGCACTTTGACATTCACCCTTAAAAGTAATATAAGAATATAGAGGTAATAAGATGATAATTTATCACATTTCGGATATACACATAGGAAGTTCATACTTCGTTGAGGAATATGGAAAAAATGTTATAAAAATAATAAATAAGGATAATTGTGATATACTTGCCATTACCGGTGATCTTACACATGAAGGACACTATATCGAGTATAAAAAAGTTCGAGAATATATAGGTAAAATTAAAAGTGATGTTAAACTTATCATTCCGGGAAATCACGATTCGAGAAATGCAGGTTATTTAACATTTGAAGAAACTATTGGGACAAGGTCTAAATTTATAATTAAGGGTAATGTCGCCATTCTTGGTCTTGATTCAAGTTCACCGGACATTGATGACGGACACATCGGAAGAGAAAATTATCCAATGATAAAAAGATTCTTTACGGATAATGATAATAAGATTAAAATCATTGCCCTCCATCATCATCTAATCCCCATCCCTAAAACAGGCAGAGAACGCCATATACCTGTGGATGCCGGTGATGTTCTTAAACTTATAAAGGATTTGAATATCAATTTGGTGATAAGTGGTCATAAACATGTTCCCTTTATTTGGAAACTTGAAAACACATACTTTATTACAGCAGGAACCGCAACTACAAACAGAACAAGAGGTAATCAAAAACAATCTTTTAATAAAATTGAGATAACGGATAAAAACATAAAGGTATATTTTATAAACACATCTACAGGCAGTAAAGAAAAGGTCTTGGATTTTAATGCAAAATAAAAATGCCTTTATATGTATTGATGTCGGGGGAACATATATTAAATCAGGGATTGTAATAGACGGAACAATTAAAGAAAAGCATATAGATAAATCACCCTGTAATTTAGATGATTTTATTTCGTTTATTCATAAAACATATCAGGATTATTCCAAGAATCTTAATATCATATCTGTCGGCCTTGGTATTCCAGGAATATTTAACCATAAAGAAAATATAATGAAATATGCCACACCTTCCCTATCTTATCTCAATGAAGTACCCATCAAGAAAGAACTTGAAAAGATTTTGCTTATTCCTGTTTTTATTACAAATGATGCAAATATCGTAACAATCGGTGAGATGAAATTCGGTATTGGTACTAAATTGGATTCAGCAGTGTGCCTTACCCTTGGAACTGGTATCGGGGGAGGTATCTACTATAAAGGTAAAATCCTTATCGGGGATAAAGGTTTTGCAGGTGAACCCGGACATATTAATGTAAAGGATAATGACCGAATATGTTCTTGTGGTATAAGAAAGGGGTGTATTGAAAATTACTTCTCTATTTCCAGCATAACCGGTGATGTAGAAAAGATAAAAGGGAAGCATTATTCAATGCTTGATATATTACATTTGGCAAAAGATAATGATATTGACATAATAAATTTGCTTGAAAATTCTGCATACCTGCTTGGAAAAGCAGTGGCATCGATTCTTCTTACACTTGACATAGAAACAATAATTCTTGCAGGCGGTCTATCGAGATTCTATGATTTTATTATTCAAGATATACGAAAAGGTATATCTGATTATGCATATACTGCTGACTATACGGAAATTGACATATTAAAATCCTCTCTTCTTGAAGATGCAGGTATTTTAGGAGCATACTTACTTGCAAAAACCGAGGGGAAAATATTGTTTTAATATGTTTTTTATTCTTTCCATTCTAAACTCAAGCCATATCATTCTGTACCCTATGCTGAACTTGATTCAGTATTGATTCAGCATCTCATAACTT
>JAGLYS010000354.1 GCA_023132105.1 Caldifarciminota bacterium | reverse complement strand
TTTTTGCTTTAATTACACGAATTGGAGACAAATTGCACGAAGGGGAAGAGGGGAAATATATTTTGCTTTTATTGCACGAATTTGATACAAATTACACAAAGAGAAAAGGGCAGACACAGGGGTCTGCCCCTACAATTAACGGTTTGCGATTTACGATTTACGAACTTGTAACTTACCACTTGATACTTGTAACTGGCATATATCTATACCTATCTGCCATTTATTTCTTATAGATAGTTGACATATATTCTAAAAGTGTTATAACCTACCGATAGAATAGATACTTATGATATTGTTCTAATAAACTATATCCATAAATATTTAAACGAAAAAATTTTGCATTTATGAGGGTTAAATGAAAAAGATAAAAAATATAGCTATTATTGCACATGTAGATCACGGGAAAACAACACTTGTGGATGCTATGCTTCAACAAACAGGTGTATTTCGCGAAAATCAAAAAGTGATCGAGCGGGTTATGGATTCGGATGCACTTGAAAGGGAAAAAGGTATAACGATTTTTTCAAAAAATGCAGCCTTTCATTATAAGGATTACAAAATCAATATAGTAGATACACCCGGACATGCAGATTTTGGAGGGGAAGTGCAACGCATCCTGAAAATGGTGGATTCTGTTTTACTGATTGTCGATGCATTTGAAGGTCCGATGCCACAAACGAAGTATGTATTGAAAAAATCCCTTGAAATAGGACTTAATCCGATTGTTGTAATAAATAAAATAGACAGGGCGAATACGAGACCAAATGAAGTTTTGGAAATGATATTTGATTTATTCGTTGAATTAAGTGCAAATGATGAGCAATTGGATTTTCCAATATTATTTGCATCTGCTAAAAAAGGATTTGCTAAATATGATATGAAAGATGATGACAAAGACTTACAACCATTATTTAAAACAATAATTAAGCATGTAAAAAATACGGAAGGGGATGTTAAAAAACCATTCCAATTTTTAGCATCAGCTATTGAATATAATGACTATCTTGGTAAAATCGGTAAAGGGAAAATCTTCAACGGGAAGGTGAAAATAGGGGATGAAGTTGTTCTTCTCAAAAGGGGAGGAGAAAGGATGTTGTACAGAATTACAAAAGTTTTTGTTTATGAAGGATTGGCAAAAACAGAAGTTGATGAAGCATATGCAGGTGATATTGTTTCATTGGCTGGTATTGGAAATATTGATGTCGGTGAAACAGTGGCAGATAGAAATCATCCTGAGCCCTTGCCCCTTATTCGTATTGATGAACCTACAATTGCTATGTCATTTATGGTAAATGATTCTCCTTTTTCAGGGAGAGAAGGGAAGTATGTTACATCAAGGAATTTATGGGATAGATTATATAAGGAAGTTCAGACAAATATAAGTATTGTATTGGAGAAGACAGAATCAACGGACACATTTACAGTAAAAGGGAGAGGGGAACTTCAGATTGCCATACTCATTGAAAATATGAGACGGGAAGGATATGAATTTCAGGTTTCAAAACCTAAGGTTATATATAGGGAATTAAATGGAAAGAGAACGGAGCCTATCGAGCATGCAATTATTGATGTTGCAGATGATTATGCTGGTGTTGTTATTGAACTTTTTGGAAAAAGGAAAGGGGAGATGATAAATATGGTTCAAGGTACCGATGGTTATACAAGGATTGAATTCAAGGTTCCGGCAAGAGGATTAATGGGATTTAGAAATGAATTCTTGACTAACACGAGAGGAACAGGGATATTAAATCATAGTTTCTATGAATATGAGTTTTATAAGGGAGACATAGAGGGGAGAGACAGGGGTGTACTGATAGCTTTAGAAATCGGCGTATCAGTAGCTTTTCCTTTGAACAATTTACAGGACAGAGGGCAATTGTTTATTGGGCCCGGTGTAGATGTGTATGGTGGTATGATTGTAGGAGCACATAACAGGGGAAATGATATAGTTGTTAATGTTTGCAAAGGTAAAAAACTTACAAATATGAGAGCATCAGGGGCTGACGAAGCTATTAAATTGACACCACCGAGAATATTTAGCATCGAACAGGCATTGGAATACATTGAAAATGATGAATTGATAGAAATAACACCAAAAAGTATCAGATTGAGAAAAATAATACTTAATGAAAAAAAGAGAAAACGCTCAACAAAAGATTATATCGAAAAACAAACAAAGAAAAAATAATATTAACAAAAGGAATAGATTAATATATGATAAATTTTGAAGATTTAGGCTTATCCGAAAGATCATTAAAAGCCTTAAAACAAAAAGGGTTCGAAGAACCCACAACAATCCAGGAAATGACTATACCACTTGTCCTTTCGGGCAATAAAGATATCGTTGGACAAGCTCAAACCGGAACAGGTAAAACCACAGCTTTTGGTTTACCAATAATCGAATTACTGCATGAAAACTCAAATGTAGTACAAACTCTGGTTCTTACGCCGACAAGAGAGTTGGCTATTCAAGTATCCGAGGAAATGAATTCATTAAAAGGGGACAAAAAATTATCTATTGTTCCAATATATGGCGGGCAATCCATAGGGCGACAGTTGAGAAGTTTGAGAAAAGGAATTGATATTGTTGTAGGTACTCCCGGCAGGATACTTGACCATCTTAAACGTCATTCATTGAAAATAGATAAGATATCATATCTCATTCTGGACGAGGCGGATGAAATGTTAGATATGGGCTTTTTTGAGGATGTTAGCGAAATTATAGAGTATAGTGGTCAAGAAAAACGAACTATGTTGTTTTCAGCCACTATACCGGAAAAAGTTGTACGGATTGCTAAAAAATATATGAGGGAATACGATGTATTAAGAGCAAACAAAGAGGAAATTACTGTAAATATTACAGATCAAATCTATTTTGAGGTATCGGCAGCAGATAAGTTTGAAGCTCTTTGTAGAATTATAGATATTGAAGATGATTTTTACGGACTTGTATTTTGTAGAACCAAAATCGATGTTGATTTCATTGCAAACCGTTTAATTGAACGCAGCTATGATGCAAATGCCTTACATGGGGATATGTCACAAAGTCAGAGGGAAATAATACTTAACAAGTTTAAAAAACATTTGTTTAAAATTCTTGTGGCAACTGATGTAGCAGCCAGAGGATTAGATGTCCAGAACCTTACACATGTAATTAATTACTCACTTCCGCAAGACCCAAAATCCTATATTCATAGAATAGGTAGGACCGGTAGAGCAGGAAAAGAGGGAAATGCAATAACATTTATTACACCGGATGAGTATAGAAAGCTTCAATTTATTAAGAGAATAGCAAAAACAGATATTCGCAAAGCAAAATTACCGAGAGTTAAAGATGTTATTGAAACAAAAAAACTCAAAATTAAAACCGATCTTGAAAATATTGTGAAATCACATTCACATAATAATTATATTGCAATGTCCAAAAAACTTTTGGAAAATAATAATTCCGAAGATATAATAGCAGCTCTTTTGCAATATTCTTTTCATGATAAACTGGATGAAAAAAGCTATGTTGAAATTGAAGATACTCCTGTCGATTCTAAAGGAAAAACGCGATTGTTTGTAACACAGGGTAAAATGGATGGATTAACACATAATAAACTGGTGAATATAATTAAGGATAAATGTGGCACTCCAAATGTAATAATAAGAGATATTAGAATTCTTGAGAAGTTTTCATTTGTCACTCTTCCATTCCATGAAGCGGAAGTTTTATTGTCTTTTTTTAAAAAGAGAGAGAGAGGGGCCAATTTATTTATAACAAAGGCAAAAAGCAATAAAAGTGGACATAAAAGAGATAGAAAGAAAATGTTTAAAAAATTCAAAAAATAGTTTTTAGTTTATATATTTTCATTTCCACAGGGAATATTATTGATTTTTATAAAAATAGCTTAAATCCTTGAAATAGGAAATCGTAATATTGCAGGATTGGAAAGATGAATACACAATCTCATCATTCACAGATGAAGTATAAACTCTTTTAAAGACCTAATTAAAAATTATTATTTTATCCTAACAAACTTCTTTGAGTATATATTACCTATTCGAATTATATAACATCCATTAGCCATATTTTTTACTGTAATCTTATTATACCCTTTTAGAATATTGCCCCCCTTTATCTTTCTTCCTGAAATCGAATAGATTGTATAACTCAATCTGTCATTTAATTCCGAGTGATATTTTATTGATATATAATCTCCTTTAATTTGAGTGAACACTATTTTATCATTTACCTGTTTTTTTAACACTCCTATTCCTACCGAACCTGATAAATTCATAGATAAATAGAAATCGGAATCGAATGGACCCAATTCCGTTGAATCGCTGAACCAATGATAATCATACTCCTTTAATGTTATATATTCATTAAGTATTGTGTCATAGACAGCATTGTTTCTAACTATAAATGTTAATTGTCCTGATTGTCCTGGCAGAAGATATGGCACACCACATATATTCGTACTGTCTATCCATGAAGAATCTCGGATAAGACTACTGTGATTTCTCGGGTTTGTAACAGACAGGTATGTATATTCATCAAATGCCAATGATCCGATATTTTTTATTGTAATGGATACATTAGTGGTTTCTCCTGAAGAAAGGGTCCCATTATAGCTGTGATCTGTAATTTCCGCTCCATAAGGACTTTTAGGAGCAAGATAAATTATCTCTCCATATGAGCCGGAATTTCCTCTTGAACACCAACCTGTTGTATGACCATTTATGTTGGGGATACATAATTCATACCACTCACCCGAAGAATCAATAACAGCGAATTGCTGTCCTGAAGTAACCGTTGTGATTACTGTAAAATCTGTTGAGGGACCTTCCCTCATATTAAGTGTTCCTTTAAAATCCTTTACTTCAAAAACCGGTTTTCTTGATGAACCGATCAAATAACCCGTTGAATCCATGCCACCGTAACACCATCCATAGCTGTATCCCATCCCTGATGGTATTATTAATTTATACCAGCCATTTCCCGTATAATGAGTAGAAATGTACATATTACCAGCTGGCAATGAGGAAATTATACCATATGATAATCCGGGACCTTCTCTTAAATTCAAATTAGAGCAGTTTGTTACATTAACAACAAAATTATTTGTAATAACGGTATCATCTATTATATTTATATACCTTCTTGGTAAATAACCCGTAAGTGATGAAAAATTATAACTCCTATATGAAACCCTCCAATCGTATCCGCTTGCCTCACATGTATTTACAGTTCCATCAGGGTTATCCTCAACTACAAGTCTTACATGACTACTGGCATTATTAAGAATATCACCTCTCCGCAAATCATTTACCGAAGAGAGTTGAGTTGAAATATTAGGCAGTGTTGAAGTCCCGTATTTACTGGACCTGTCCCAGCATCTTGATACGAAACCCGAACAGTCAACACCAACGGCAAAAACAGAAACACCACTTGTAGCAATGTCTCCCGCATATTTATCAGCCAACAAACCGTCATCGAACTGGTTTAGAGAGGAAAATCCTCCCCATCGGTATGGGATGCTTGTATTGTTTCCGACAACAACCCAATCAGGTGTTCTTACTTGAACCCCATAAGGATCTGTTATTATCCCGTAAGTAAGGTTTGACGATGAAGCATAAAATTGATGTGTAACATATGCATCAGCAATATTAAGGACCTCTGTTCTTGTAATCGGTTCATCATATTTATATTGCAAAGAGGATATATCATCCTCTTTAATAAGCATATTGTTATAATGGTATTTATTATCATATAATTTCTCAGGGAATACGGGATATACATCAGGAAATATTTTAAATATATAAAATTCTTTACTTGTAGATAATCCATAATATACAAAACAATCGAATATTTCAACAGGATTTTGAATATATGTAAAATGAATATCCGGCAATATTTTTCTCATTAGTATATTGCCAGAGTAATCGATTATAAATATTTCTTGAGAAACCTCTATAGGGGATTCGCAAATAAACCTTTCTACGATAATTACTACATATTTATCCGAGATTGCCTCGATACATGCAGACGCAGTTGAGTAGCCTACATTTATGAAATAATTAATGTTATTAATGCTAATAACAAAGCCATTTTCTTTGAGTGTCGATGTTAAAAGATTTCCATTATAAAATATCCCATTGTGATTAGAAATAATTTTTCCATTAATATCAATTATATATGTTTTCCCATTGGATGTTGTGACATAAATATTATCATTATATATACCTGCGAATTTAATCGGTTCCTTGATATTATCAAGTGGAATATATTTATTTCCCTTAATTATATAATTATCATACCCTAATAAGAGCTCATTTTCATGGAATGAAACATCTCGAATATTTTTATTGCAAAACATTAAAGAAATTTCGTCATTCTCAACCTTCAGGATCTTACCTTTTATCGGATCCGATAAATAAATGAGATTATCAGTAATATAAAATGATGATGGTCCGATATTTATGCCCGGAACTTTAATATAGGGAATTTCATCTGATTTATTGCCATATTTTATTGAATATATGCTATTACTATATGAAAACACATAGATAAAAATAATTAATATAAAAATAATTACTTTTTTCATGCACACCTCTACATTCAACTTTATCATATTTTATGATATATGTAAATAATATAAAATCTATCCCCCCTCCCTTCTCTACTGGAGTCTGACGTCTGGCGTCTATTTCTCCTTATTCGTGTAATTAAAGCAAAAAGATTATTCTCTTCCCTTTGTGAAATTAGTTATAAATTAGAGAATTCGTGGTGGTTCTCCTTTTCTCTCATCCTATTCTATAATATTTCTCCATATTATCTATCTTTTTATATAACATTGTATTGTAATTCAATTCTATATTACTATCAATTATTAATTTTGCACACTTTCTTGCTTTTATCAGCATTTTCTCATCTCTGACAATATCAGCGACCCTGAAATTCGGAAGTCCATGCTGTCTTGTGCCATAAACATTCCCAGGACCTCTGATTTTTAAGTCCTCTTCGGCAATTATAAAACCATCACTCGTGTTTTCCATAATTTTTAATCGTTCTGCTGACAGATCGCCAATATATTTATCCGTTATCATAATGCAGTAAGATTTCTTCTCCCCACGCCCTATCCTTCCCCTTAATTGATGGAGTTGAGATAAACCGAATCTCTCCGGATGTTCAATAACCATAATTGTTGCATTAGCGACATCGATTCCCACCTCAATAACGGTTGTTCCAACAAGAATATTAATTTCCCCTTTTGCAAATTTAATCATTGCAGCATCTTTATCCGCAGATTTCATCTTCCCATGTATTAATCCGACATTAATTCCCTTGAAATGCTTTTTCAATGATTCATACATTACCGTAGCTGCTTTCAAATCCAGTTTTTCCGATTCTTCTACTAACGGATAAACAACATAAACCTGATCATTGTTTTCATCGATACGATTTTGTATAAATGAATATAATTCTCCCCTTTTGTTATTCCTTATCCATCTTGTTACAATCTTCTGTCTCCCCGGTGGCATTTCATCTATAATAGAAACATCCAGATCACCATATAATGTCATTGCCAATGATCGCGGGATAGGTGTTGCTGTCATAACCAAAAGATGTGCTCCGTTCCCTTTCATCAATAATTTTTTTCTCTGCTCGACACCAAATCTATGTTGTTCGTCAACAATCGCAAGTGCTAACGATTCGAACACTACATCATCCTCAATCAATGCATGTGTTCCTATAATAAATTTTATCTTTCCATTCTTCAAATCATCTTTTATCTTGATTTTCTCACTCTTTTTTGTACTGCTTGTTAATAATCGTATATTTACCTGAAATCCTGATATGTAATTTACTATTTTACCGTAATGCTGTTTTGCAAGGATTTCAGTTGGTGCCATTATCGCAACCTGATAATCACTATCTATGGCTGCAAGAGAAGCAAGTAATGCAACAATTGTTTTTCCGGAGCCTACATCTCCCTGTAGTAATCTCGACATTCTTTCCGAAGATTTCAGATCTTGAAAAATCTCATCCGTTACTTTTTCCTGAGCATTTGTAAGCACAAAAGGTAAATTTTTTAATAATTTATTGACTAATATTTTCCCTTCGATAACGGCACCTGATTTCTTCTCTCTAATATATCTCTGCTTCCGAAGATACACTTGCAAATAGAGAAATTCATAAAAAGCAAGTGCTTTTTTACCTACAATTGCATCTTCCATTACCGGTGGATTATGAGTTTTCCTGATTGCATCAATAAAAGAAATAACATCGAATTGCGATAATAAATCATTTTCAAGCACTTTCCATCTATCAACATCAATATTTATTAGTGCATTGTGAATTATTTTCCTTAAATATCTTTGTGAGAAACCTTCCGTTAACGGGTAAACCGGTACTATTTTATCGGAATTCTCGATTTCCCTTCCATCCTCACCTAATATTTCATATTCCGGTTGTATAATCTGATACCCCCTGTAGAAATCAACAACTCCATATACAAGGAGATGCTCACCTCTCTTTAATGTATTTTTTATATATGGTTGATTAAAGAATACAAGTTTTATATTACCTGTACCATCTGAAAAAAGTATCTCAATTATTGTTTTCCTTGCCCTTGTCAATCTTGAACCCACATCAAGAATAGTGCCTACAAGCGTAACGGTTTCTCCCTTCTTTACCTCTCTTATCTCTTTAATGTTCCCTCTATCAACATATCTTGATGGTGTATGAAGTAAAAGATCTTCAACCGTATTTATATTTAATCTATTAAGAATTCGAGATACTTTGGGTCCTACACCCTTAACATATTTTATATCTGTATCCGATAGAAGCATTATTTCTTATAAGGCGATTCTTCCTCCGCCTTTTTGATATCTTTGTTCATTAAACAGTAAAGAACTATAATGATTGCAATAGCCAATAACAAACCATGCAATTGCGCCGATATAATAAAAATATTATAGAGACCATGCATTAAAGCAGCCATAAACAATCCGAATACAACATAGCGTTTCTTCCCGGTTTTCTTTGATTTATATAGAGGATAACCCCATAGAGCCGCAAACACTATATGTCCCAATGTTGAAAAAACAGCTCTGACAAATATAACCTTCCAGCCCATTGTCATCATATAAAGTATATTTTCTACCGTAGCAAATCCAAGTGCAGCAGTTGTACTGTATACTATTCCATCAATAGGTTCATTAAATTCCCTGCTCCTAAACACCGTTAATCTAACGGCAAGAAATTTTACAATTTCTTCCGAAAGTCCGACAATAACAATATAGTATATATATTTATTGGAAATTAGTTGATGAAAATAACGTTCTATAATACCTGCAGGTAATATAGAAATCATCCCGGCAATAAATACATACAAAATAAATAGAGGGGGTTCCGGCTCGTATTTGTCCTTTTTTATGAAATAAAAGAGCCAGAATAATCCGGGAATAAATGCAACTATAATTATAAAAAGAATCATCTGAATTTATAGGACAATGTTAAAACATTCCCCATTCCAAGATCATTATGTATGAATAGTGAATAGTCAAAATAGAAATTCCTAAATGTTCCACCTATTCCTAATGTTGGGTTCTGTTGATATATTCCTGCTGACAATCTAATGTAATTGGCAATGTAAAAATCAATACCCGCCTGAATATCCATGCTAAAGTACTTAAGGTCAAATTGATCTGCTGTTCCTCTATCGTCAAAATGAATAGGAAAACGAGTATAAACATTCAATCTGTTTTTATTAAGTGGAAGACTATATCCCATCATCATATTGAGTTCGGGATAGGCAAATTCCTTTTCTCCATTATCCCAGAAAATAACCGTTGTCGATATATTTTTAACACTGAGTGATGAGTAAATATTGTTCAAGAAATCAAATGATATACCTGCGTCAAGACCAACTCCAAGTCCGTAGTGATTATCAAAACCTCTATAATCGGTTTTGAAATTAATACCAAGTGAAGTTATTCTGTTTATTTTTTTAACATAATTAAGAACTAAAAAATATCTATTCCATGATGTATAGTGATCTATATACGGTTGATTATTCGGACCGATTGTATCAGTAGTATCAGGTAGTGTTGTAATTGGAATATTACCGGAACTGAATCGTTTTATAAAAATAGAAAAACCCTGATTATAGTCACTCATTGAAAATATTAGATTATCATCGGTATATAGATCAAATCCGGAAATATGATTATATGAAATAAATTTCATTTTCTCGCTTCTGATACTAGCAGGGGCAATCATAAATGATACTGGCATATCAGAAAAAAATGCAGCATCTCCTGCAGAAATTATTGCTGCTGAATAGGGAAGATTATAGAATTCTCCTGCATAGGGGGTAGCATGAATATAAAGCGGAAAAATGATTACTGCGAATAGAAGTATTTTTTTCATTATTCTTATAGATTTTAAAGTATAACTATTCACAAGTCAAGCCTTTAACCACTATTTATGAAAGAGTCTTAGAACATCATTATATGTCACATAAAGCATTAATAATATGAGAATCCCGAAACCTGCATATTCAACAAACCCCATAATTCTATCCGACAATTTCTTTCCAAATATTCTATTCAAAGTAAAAAGTATAATTTGCCCACCGTCAAGAGGGGGGAATGGGATCATATTAATAAGTGCAAGATTGATTGTAATAAATGCAATAAATCCCAATAAGGTGTTAACTCCCCAGTTCATGGATTGACCGGTTAATTTAATAATTGCCAGAGGACCACCAAGTTCCTTCGTTGAAACTTTCTTTGAAAGAAGCAATCCAACCTGATAACTTATGAGTTTAATCGTTGAAATCGATTGCCCGACAGCAAGATAGCATCCATAAAACGGGTTAACTCTCTTAATGTTAAATTCCCTTAATGCACCTACATACCCAATAGCGATTACAGAATCACCATCCAATATTTTTTGTTCCTTCGGAATAATGTTAATTTTAACTGTATCAATACCCCTAAGCAACGATAAGGAAACCTGAGTATTGGCGTTTTTTCTTATAATGTCAACGAATTCATTCCACTGCTTAATCTCAACCGTATCCATTGTTAATATTATATCACCACTCTTTAATCCTGCTTTTGCCGCAATGCCATTCTTCTCAACTTGACCGATAACAGGTGGTAATTCCGGAACTATTCTATCTAAAAATGCTGACTTTTCTCCTTTAATCGAAACATCAAGAATCTCATTCCCTCTTTTTATTTTAAAAAGATTTTCTTCTTCCGATCTAAAATAGCTATACATATCATCCCAGAAAATAATCTTTTTATTGTTTATACTAATTATACTATCACCCTGTAAAACAGATGTTTGTATCGTCTTATTATCCGTTTTGATATTCAAGACTTTAGTATTCTTAAAAGAACCGATACCGAACCCCATTATTGAGATATAAAACAACAATATCCCGAGTAAAAAGCTAAATAGTGGACCGCCGAATATTACAAGGTACTGTTTCCATAGTGGCTTGCTTAAAAATTCATCGGGTTCTCCTTTCATTTCACCCTTTTCCATTCCATACACATGGACATAACCACCTATAGGAAAAATTGAAAAGATAAAATCCGTACCATTCCTTTTAAAACCGAATATTTTTGGTCCCATACCTATAGAAAATGTCGGAACCCTAATTTTAAAGAGTTTGGCAAAAAGGAAATGGCCAAACTCATGACTTGCTACTAAAACCATAAAACCGGCTACACCCAAAATAATTGTAATGGCTATGTTCATAATTTCACTCCTCTGGCATATTGCTTAGCCCATTTATTAACTTCTAAAATATCTTCAACCCCCGGATTTCTAATCACAATATGTTTTTCCAATGTTTTTTCGACTATTTTTAAAATATCCAAAAATCCAATTTCCCCTTTAATAAATCTATAAACAGCAACCTCATCAGCAGCATTAAGAACTGCTGGCATAGTTCCTCCCTCATTTAAACAATCCCTTGCAATTCTCAATGCATAGAATTTTTCTTCATCCGGTTTGTAAAAATTCAGTGAGCAAATTTTACTTAAATCCAATTTCTCTATAAATGCTTCTCCATGCTCCTCTTCAAGTAAAGCATATTCTATTGGCAGTTTCATATCAGGATTACTCAATAATGCTTTTACCGAATAATCTTTGAATTCCACAAACGAGTGTACGATTGATTGCGGATGAATCAATACATCGATTTTCTCTTCCGGTAAATTGAAAAGGTAATGTCCTTCAATTATTTCATATCCCTTGTTCATCATCGTTGCAGAGTCTA
>JAGLYS010000353.1 GCA_023132105.1 Caldifarciminota bacterium | reverse complement strand
TTAACCAATGAAGAAAATTAATTATTCCGGAATCAGTGTAGTTTTTAACTATACTATATTCCTCTTTAAAATGCTTTGAATAACTACTTTCACTTTTAGAAAGATCATGTTTTCGGAAAGCAGCTAAATAAACGTTTATAATGCATGGATTTGCCTCTTTTCCAAATCTTAGCCACAAGTCGTAATCCATAGCAAAATCATAATTAATATTTAATGGTCCCACTATGTCTATTAACGATTTTTTGAAGAAAACAGCAGGTTGAGATATAAAATTTTCAATTAATAATTTATTGTAACGATACCTGAGTAAATGAAAATCCTTATACCTGGTTATAAGTGATCTGGTTTCATTTCCCGAGCTGTCAATAATTTTACATTTACCATAAAGCCATTGACAATCATTGTGCGTTTTAAAATGATCAGATACTGATTGAAGCGTATTTTCAAGATAGATATCATCTGAATTCAGCCAGCCGATAATATCACCGGAACTCATTCGAATTCCTTTATTTACCGCGTCTGTCTGACCATTATCTTTTTCAGATATATAAATAATATCGTTCTTATATTTTTCTAATATTTCAATTGTTCCATCCAACGATCCTCCATCAATTATAATATGTTCTATTTCAAAATCTCCCGTCTGAGAAAGAACGCTCTTTATTGTTTCTTCAATAAATTCTTTTTGGTTATATGATGGAGTAATTATAGAGATTTTCATTATTTAATATTTGATAGCAACATTTTATTATATAGATTTAAATATTTTCCGGCAATAATTTTATCAGAGTAATTTCCAACAGCATGTTCACGTGCATTTTTTGAAAGATTTTTATATCTGGATTGATCATCAATAATCCAATTTATTCCTTTAGCAATATCTTCAGGATCGAATGGTTTAGCCAAATATCCGTTTTCCTTATGTATAATGATTTCAGCGGGACCAGTTGAATTAAAAGCTACAACAGGTGTACCACAAGCCATTGATTCAGTAATAACCTGTCCAAATACTTCAATTTTTGACGGTACTACTGTCAGATCAGCAGCAGAATAGATTTTTCTAAGTTGGTGATCATTTGAAATTTTTCCCAAAAAATAAAAGTTGATAGAATCTTTCTTGAAAAATTTTCGTTTTTTATTGCCAAAAACAATAACAGTAATGTTTTTATTTATTATTTTTTTTAAGGCGTCCAAAAAGATTTTATAGCCTTTATTTTTGTCAATAGTTGGATTAATTCCTCCAAACAAAATTGTAATATTATCCTTCTTAATGCCAAATTCATCTGCAATATTTTTGTTGAATATTTCTTTTACAGTCTGTATTTCAATGAAATGATTACCTGCCCCTAAAGAACCAACTTGTGGCAATCCTCTCTCAACAGCTCTCTCTGATATCAAATCCGGATTAGCCCCGTTTATTTTTCCTCTGTCTTCAATGGATTCAATATCCTCTTTCTTGCCAAAACCACTTTTTATTGCCCAATTTACCCCGTTTTCCAATATCTCTTTTAAATCCTTTCTGCTTACATTTATCTTTCCTTTTGAGCCGATGCCACAGGGGACACTCGAGTAAATATGTGATAATATTTTATTTAAAAAAGGTTTAATTTCATTATATGTTATGTTTGATGTAAGCATTCTTACACCACAATTAATATCATATCCAACACCACCAGGAGAAACTATGCCATTATCTATATCAAATGCAGCTACGCCACCAATAGGAAAACCGTAACCTTGATGAATATCGGGCATAGCAAAAGCTCCTTTAACTATACCGGGTAATGTTGCCACATTTTTTAGTTGTTCAATTGCACCGAGTTCTATGTGTTTGGCAATCTTATCTGATGCAACTATAAATGCGGGAACTCTCATTTTTCCTTCCCTGGGGATCTGCCATATGTTTTTACTAATCAGTTTCATTTTCTTTCCCTTTTAAAAATTGCGAAAACATATAAAAGCTGGAAACCCTGTGTAATTTGCCGGGGATTTCATTTAAAACCCTTTTTCCATAATTTCTGCTATATATTCTACTATCCAATATGAACAGGATACCGCGGTCATAGGTTGTTCTGATCAATCTTCCGGAACCCTGTTTTGTTTTCAATATCATTTCCGGCACAATATATTCATCAAATGCTTTTTTCCCCATTTCATTTAATTTATTGGATCTGGATTCAACAATAGGATTATCGGGAACAGGAAAAGGTAATTTGGGGATTATTAATGTCTCAAGCATCTTTCCCGGAAGATCAATTCCCTCCCAGAAACTGTCTGTCCCCAACAATAGTGCCTGATGAGAAGATTTGAATTTGTCTATAATACGGCTTCTACTTCTACCTTTCCCCTGTGCAAGTAATTGAATTCCGAGGTTTTCAGCAAAGGGAAATAAACTATCATATAATTCATTCAGCATATGATAGCTAGTAGTGAGGATCATTGTTTTCCTGGGGATTGACTGTACGATTGCTTTTATTGCCATTGTTATATCATTGTAATAACTAGGGTCTGTGGGGGAAGGTATAAATTCACAAATTACTGTTTTTAGTTGTGAGTCATAATCAAAGGGGGATTTATAAATTTTTGTAATTGATTTCTCTTCATATAAATTAAGTCCTGTTCGTTCAAGGAAATAGGAGAATTCATTGTTGATTGAACAGGTTCCTGTCGTTGTTATTATACTGTCGACCTTGCTATATAATATGTCATCGAGTATTTGTCCGATTTGAATCGGAACACCTGATAATTTTATGGATTTAGTCCTTTCGTTATATTCCATATAATAGCAGGTATTATCATCATAAGGAATAAAGAGTTTGTTGATTTTTGATTGTAGTTCCTCGATTTCCATCCTTTTTGATTCAAGATTCAATCTAACTTCCAAATCATTATTTTCACTTAAAAGATTTTCCAATTCATGAAATATGTTTATCAACTTTGTAAATAATGGCATACAGTTATTGAAGGATTCGTCCATTGTTTTTAAAAGATCGACAATATTATTATATCTAAAAGGTCTGTTTTTTATGTTTTCGATATATTTGTCTCTTGCCAAATAAAATACATAATTAATATGTGAAAGCATATCCGAAGAAATACGATTAATTTTATTTGCAATTGTAATATCTACAGATTTTTTTAAATGCTTTATGAAAATGCTTTTCTTGCTGGACAATGAACCAAGTATAAACTCAAGTTCCTTTAGTGATAATGTTACGCCAATATTCGTCGTAGCGCTCTTTTCAATATTATGTGCTTCATCAATAATTAAATCTTTATATTGTCCGAGAATAATGTTAACATTCTTTGCATCTGAAAAAAGTAAGGAATGATTTATAATTGCAATATTGGCTTTTCTTGCATTTCGCCTGGCATTTATGAAAAAGCAATTTTTATAAAACGGGCATTTTGCTTTAAGGCAAAAGAAATCATCACACTTAATTTTATTCCACAGATAATTTTCTCGTTGCATATCAATATTACTAATTTCATCTATATCCCCACTTTTTGTTCTGGAAACCCATATAATCAATTTTTGTATTAATTCGACATCGAATTTTGAAAGGACAGGCATATAATCAAGCAATTCCTGCCATTTAAATAAACAAATATAGTTCCTTCTCCCTTTTAATATTTGAGCTGATGGGATATTATCAAAGTAGTTAAATACGAATGGGAGATCTTTTTCAAATAATTGATTTTGAAGAGATTTTGTTTGTGTTGAAATTATTATTCGTTTATTATTTTCAAGGGAATATTGAACGGAAGGGAAAAGATATGCAAATGTTTTACCTGTCCCTGTCCCTGATTCTGTAATAAGGAACTCATTTCTATTTAGAGAATCCATTATGTCTTTGGCAAGTGTCATCTGTTGATTTCTGTTTTCAAAATTGCTTAATTTTTCCCCTATATAACCATCCTTTGAAAAAATATTCTCTATCGAATCCTTTTTTTTGCTAACAGCACTCTTGCCATGAAGAAAATAGTTTTTAAGCGACAGTGGAATGTCTTTTGAGTTATGTCTCTCGAAGTTATATAAAATATTTATTCCACAGGGATTATACTTTTCTGCATCCTTCAATATTGTCCATTCATTTTCCTTTATGCCACCTCCGTAAGGAATAAGCTTGAGAAACAACTCCCCACATGCGATAGCGTCATATAATGCCCTATGGGCAGCATGATTTTCTATTCCAAATAATTCAATTAACATCGAAAGTGAAAACCTGTGTTCTTGTGGCAGGAGTATTCGTGATAGAAGAAGAGTGTCTGCCACTTCATTGTCAAGTTCGGGGATATGTTTTTTTATAAAATAGATATCAAAATTTGCATTATGTGCCACTATAATATTATTGCCGATAAATCCTTTGATGTCATCTATTACCTCATTTATTTTAGGTGCATGTTCTACTGTTTCATTGGAAATCCCTGTTAATTCTTCGATTCTTTTGGGAATATTTGTATTGGGTTTTATAAAACTTGAATATGTATCCTTTAAAAGCTCATTTTCGAATAAAGCCAAACCGATTTCTATAATATCATTGCTATCTTTTTCCAAACCTGTGGTTTCAATATCAAGAGCGATAAATCTATTATGTTTCATATTGTAATGCTTTGCTGTACAAAACACCTATTATACCATAGACATAGATGTTTATAAAACAAAATAGAAATGATATGATAAAATTTCCGGTTTTAAAAGTAAAACCTATTATCATATATAAAATAAACATAATAATTATAATCGCAAACACTCTGGGGAAGCCTATTTCATTGATATATTTTTTGCTCGCTCCGATTGCTTCCGATATAGATAATTCTTCATTAGCCATAGCCGGGATTGCAACCAACCACATTGTAGAAAGAATTAAACCCGGGATAATAAGAAGCATAGTTCCAATCCCTATAGAAATAAGCATTACTATTACGAGCCCTAAAAGAGGAAGGAATTTATTCTTATAGACAAATATCATATCTATTGTAATTGTTTTTCCTTCGTGGGCATTTTTGTACATCATAATAAATCCGGCAAGTAAAAAAGGAGCGAGAATTCCAAAACTTATAGTAGAAAGAAAACACAGAATAATAAATGAAATAAAAAGAACTATAAAATTATCCTTTAGAATATTAAAAGTGTCTATAAAAACATCCTCTATTCTCACTGTTTCCTCCTTTTTAATGCACTTAGCAGAATTATCTCGACTAATTCATCATAAGAAATATTTTTCGCTTTTGCTTCAATTGGCAGATCGGAAAGGTCTGTCATTCCCGGAAGTGTGTTAATTTCAAGAAGATAAATATTGTTATTGGAATCTATTATGCTATCGACCCTTCCAAAATCCCTACACTCCATTTCCCTATAAGCTCTAATAGATAATTGAGTTACTTTCCTGGCAACATCAGCGGGAATTCTAGCGGGTATAATAAAATCAGTCATACCTTTTGTATACTTAGCCTCATAATCATAGAATTCATTCTTTGGTCGGATTTCAAGTAATGGTAGGGCTTCCGTATTATCCTCTGTTCCAATAATACCACATGTCAGTTCAATGCCTTCAATATATTTTTCTAAAAGAAATTTCGGCTGGAATGAATCATTATTTTTCAAGTAATCGTTGAGTTCATTTTCATTATGGATTATCTCTATCCCGACACTTGATCCATCCCTTCTTGGTTTGATTATATAAGGATAATTGTCTAATCGTATATTATTCTCTTTTCTTGAAATGGTAGTATAATCGGGGGTCGGAATATTTAATTTATTGAATATCAACTTTGTAAATATCTTATCCATACATAAAGCAGATGAAGTTACATCGGATCCTGTATACAAAATGCCGAGAGAATCCAGCAATCCTTGTATAGATCCGTCTTCGCCCCATTTGCCATGAGTCATTAGAAATACAATATCAATGGGCTTGTTGTATATAATATCTAACAATGTCTCTCTTTTTATATCATAACCGATGACATTGTATTTTCTTCTTTTCAGTGCATTAAGAACTTTTAAACCGGATCTGATAGAAACTTCACGTTCATTAGACCAGCCGCCGTAAAAAACAGCAACATTCAATTCCTTAAAATCTTCATTCATTATTTAATCCTTGTATTGTAATACCTGTGATTTCCATAAAGATCCATAATGTCAATTATAATGAAAGGAGTAATCTTTTCAACAGGTATTTCTATTTTTACCTTTTTACCATATAAATCATAAAGCGATATATCTACATTATTCCACTCTGTGCCATCAATGGTGTATCGAATGGAATAAACACCCACAGTATCGGTTATAGTTGCTTTAAGCCCCCCCTTTTTTGCCGATATTATATTAATATCAGGGGGATTGTTGTCTATGATAAATGGTTCTGTTTCAAGCGAATCGGAAATTCCTTCACTGTCTTCCGTTTTAATATAAAGTGTATATGTGCCATCAGGGTATCTATCTGTCTCTATAACAAATGAAAACAATGTATCATGTTCGATTAAGAGATATTTTTTCTTAAAATATTTGCTATTCAAAAAGATTGTATAATAAATAGGATCGGTATCTTTATCCTTTGCGTATACCGTTATGGATCGTTTGTGATTTTCTGCATCTTTTGCCCTGGGATTAAGGTTAAATCCTGATTTTTTCAATCTGGTTTTTTTTATTTTAGGGACCACCCTCGGATAAGATATAATTTTTCCATCGGGATAAACAACACCCGGAGGTGAGAGGACGAATGAATCTATTACCGGAGGATTATTCCTTTCTCTATAGTACAAACTATATCCATATATCTTGCTTCTATATCCTAATATATATTTAATTTGCATATAGGTGGAGGGATTTTCTCCAGTTATGGATGATTTTGAATATCTTTTCCAGTTGGCAGGTATAGTGTCGATGATTTTATTGTTTGACACCCTGTAAAATGTTCTAATATCCCCTTTTTTATTTGTTTCAATTCTTGCGAATCGAACGGGGTTCTTAAAAAATATTGGTTCTGTTGTGTAAACCCCTTCCCCCTTAACATTTTTTGTTATCTTGTACAATGTCCCTTTATGTGAAGAAAGTCCTATTAATCCATCTTTATATGATGAAAATATTGTTATCATCAAATCGTCTATTTCATGTACCTTGAACAGTTCGTTTATTTTCAAAGAATATAAATGTCCCAGTTCTCCGATAGAGAGAACAAGGGATCTGTCAAGTATTCCCATCGAGTAAATGATATCCTTAAATTCTGCCAATATGATATTTGTGTTGAAATTTATATCGGATTTATAGACAATGGATTTGAATTTGTTAACATTTGATTTTGTGTTAATTGCAGTAAAAAGTGTATCTCCCGAGAAAACAACATCTGAAATTTCATCATCGCAAAACTGATAATTCTTAATAACATTACCTTTTATATCGGTTATAAAAATAATAGCAGGATCACTGCAAATGATATATAATTTACCTTTGTATTTCACAATTCTATTAATAGAGGTAACATCGAACTGTTTCCACAATTTTAATTGTCCGTTTTTAAATTCAAATATTTTTCCTGCCGGGGATGTTGCCAATAGAATAGAACCGTTTAGTGCAAACATATCATTTATTGCCGTTTCTTTTGTATAATATGTTTCTATGGACTTATCATTGATGTTGATTTTAAATAGTTTTCCTTCAGGAGATGTTCCTGCAAATATTTCCTTCTCTTTTATTGTAAGTGATTTTATAGAACCCCCAATTGAATCTATAAAAAGCTCTATGTTATTATTGGAAACCTTATAGATTTTCCCCGATATACCTGTTCCAATGTATAGGATGTTGTTTTTAATACATACAGAATTGAAATATTCTTCATCGGCTTCTGTTATTTTCTTAATATTGTATCCATTGGAAATGAATTTCTCCGATATCATTATGCCATTTCCCTTTCCTTCAAGCAATTTTTTCCCTCCATATGTCGCAATTCTATCAGAACCATAGATAAAAATTATAAAAAGAAATATAATTAATGTCAGTAAATATTGTTTCATTTTTCCTCCAATATCTCAAATATTGATTGTCCTATCCCTATAGGTACAAAATCGGTCTTAATAGAGTCATGATATACAATTGTATTGACATATTTCAGTGTTGTCTTCTTTAAAATACTTTTATCTTTAATTGACATATAAGGATATGATTTGTCTGAAATTATTGGCATTTTCTTATCTGCTGTAATTATAATATATAAATAATTATCTCTCGGAGTATTATTTAAAATATTGATATAATTCTTGATATTCTCATATTTCAATTTACCGGAATTTTTCAATAGAGATATGTAATTATCCCTCCCTAAAATTTTTAATTTATAATTCCCCGGTTTTAACCTTTTTGGTTTTACGGATAATTTTATGTTAATGTCTTCCCCTCTGTATTTTTTTAGATTTATATCAATACTAAACTCACTTTTGTTATATGTTCTGATTGGCACTACGCTTACCTTATCGATTGTTCTGAATGGATCGTCGTTTATTGTTGACAGTGATAGCTTAATGTTATTTAGGCGTACTTTGTTGTCAGTGTTGTAATTCAGATATGATAAGATGTCATACATATCATATATAATGTTATGGGGAGCTTCCCTTCTTGTATAGTAAGAGTGGAAATCAATTGTAAAACTATCACATATTATATTTATATTTGTTTTGAATCCCCCGAATTTATCATGAAGAAATGCTTTATAAGAAGAATGATAAATACACATGAGAAAAAGAAAAGGGGTTAAATCAGGTGAATTGGCGAGAATATAATTGAATTTAGCATTATTGACGGATATTTCAAGAGGCAATGTGTCCGGTTTTTCACCAAGTATACCGTAGATTCCACAATAACCGTCTTTCTTGACGGTTCCTACAATATTTCCCATCTCAGGCAATTTAAAGCTTATAAAATTAGAACTCACCGTTGTTATTGTTTTACCGGAAATCATAGGCAATGAAACACTCCCTAAGCCGAAAGCAGGATGACCGAATGCAAAGATCTCTTTCCCCCTCTTCTCCGTAATGGTTCCCATAACCGCAGCATTCATATCTCCCTGTATTAATGCTATACCAATAAGATGTCCGGGAGTGACAGGGTATGTTTTGTTAGAGGAGTTTGCGGAAACAATATTGATTTGAAATTTTTTCAATAAACTATCCGTAAATACATTGAAATCAGGGGTTCGAAAATTCGTATAAAGTTTGTTTTTTGAAAATTGGCGAGAACTGCTTTCTATTTTTCTTAGTTTGTACATCTCTTCAATAGGTGTAATATTTCCCATAGGTTTTTTTATAAAAGCCCATGTCGAAGAAAGAGCTCCATATAATTCCCCATTGATATATGACGGACTACCACTCATTCCTGATGCTATACCATACTCTTTTATAGTACTGTCAGTGAATTCTACAAGCAATGAAGGAAATCCGTTCCCGGCATCTTTCATATGGTCTTTAACTATAAAATCGAATGTGTCTAATAATCCATCCTCAAATTCCGTTATTATAAAACCTTTATCCCCTTTATAAATAGTGTTTCCCGAAAGAAATAGTGAGAAAAAACATATGATAAGAATAAATATTTTCATCGAATAATTTCTTCTATCAAAGGAGATTGATTTACGGGTGTTTCGGAAATTTCAAAGAAAGATCCAAACAATTCTCTGATTTCAGACCCATCCTCGATATTCCTTATATGCAGATTAGCTATTAAATCCCCACTTTCAACCTTGTTTCCTATCTTCTTGAACAATTCTATACCAATCGAATGATCGATTCTATCTGTTATTTTTATTCTTCCGCCTCCAATGTTCGCAATCATATTGCCAATTCCAAATGCATCTATACCTTTCACATATCCTTCCTTTTCCGCAGCGACCTGTACAATATATTGAGCATGGGGCATAATAGAGTAGTTGTTAATGACTTTTGAATTGCCACCTTGTGCTTCAATCATTTGTCTGAATTTATTGAGAGCATCTCCATTCTTAATTTTTTCTTTTAATATCCTTATAGCTTCATCAGTAGTGCTTGTTATCCTCCCCAACACAAGCATTTCCGCACCTAATTGTAAGATTAAATTTTTAGTGTCCTCAGGTCCCTTCCCTTTCAATATATCTATGGACTCTTCTATCTCAAGTGTGTTCCCTATCTTTTCCCCGATAGGTTGATTCATATTCGTTATAAAAGCAGTTGTCTTCTTGTTCATTAAATTACCCAGCTTAACCATCTTATTGGCAAGGGCTCTCGCATCTCCGATAGTTTTCATAAATGCACCATTGCCATATTTTACATCAAGAACAAGACCATCGATGCCTTCCGCTATTTTTTTACACATTATACTTGCTGTAATAAGGGGAATAGATTCTACGGTAGCTGTGACATCTCTAAGGGCATACATCTTCTTATCGGCAGGTGTCATTACTTCGGTTTGCCCCATAATTGCCACACCGATTTGAGATATCTGATATTTAAATTCATCTGTTGTCAAAGATGTATTAAAGCCGGGTATTGATTCAAGTTTGTCCAGGGTTCCCCCTGTGTGCCCTAAACTTCTACCTGAAATCATAGGAACAGCAATGCCTGTAGAGGCGACAAGCGGAGCAAGAGGGATAGAAATTTTGTCTCCAACACCACCTGTCGAATGCTTATCTATTTTAAAACCCTGGATATTTTGTAGATCTATGACTTCGCCTGATTCAATCATAGC
>JAGLYS010000352.1 GCA_023132105.1 Caldifarciminota bacterium | reverse complement strand
ATTCATCTGACATCCGTATGTAATAATAAAGTATCTATACAATTTTACCATAAAGTTTATCTTCTTCCAAATTATTCACATGAATTTTAACCTTACTTTTTCTGGGAGTAATTTTATCAACAAACACATCGAGATAATTAGTCGTTAATACCCTATTATCGTTAAGTGCGATAGCATCCAATGTATGACCGATGTTTTTGATTTTAAATGCTTTTTTCTTTTTATTAACGAGTGTTTGTACTTTGTGAATATGTTCTTTGATTTCACTATTGCTACACTTATTTCCCATTGTTGATGCAAGTGTTCCATTTCTATCGGAATATTCAAAAAAATGCACATAGGCAAGTGGTAGATCTTCAAGATACCTGTATGTTTCTTCGAATTCATACTGCCCTTCGGAGGGGAATCCAATTATCAGATCACCTCCAACTGCAAACAACGGATCGAATTCCAGTAATGTGTGTGTAATTTTATGTATGTCTTCGAATTTATGCCGTCTTTTCATATCAATCAGTATATTATTAGATAAACTTTGCATGGAGATATGAGCGGTATGAACAACATTTGGTTTTTTATAAATATCAATATTGTTTTTTAAATAATCAGGATCCATCGAGGATAATCTGAATCGAATATCGGAATATGATTTATTAGCCCAATTTAGAATTTTCCTTATTAAGTTTCCTGCCATAGCAATGTTTGTTCCCGTCAAAACGAATTCAACGAATCCCCTATCTGCCAAAAAACTTATCTCATCTGTTATTTTATCGAATTCTCTTATTATAGGTTTACCTCTAAGATACGGCACTATACAATATGAACAAAATTTATCACAACCTGTTTCTATGGATATCATCGGTCTCGATAGAATCGGATCATATTTATTGGCATCTTTATAAACTATTTTATGCTTTTCGCTATTGCTAAGATATATTATTTCCTGATCCTCTATGATGTTTTTATCTATAACACATCCGGTTAGAATAATGTTTTTCCCCGCTCTTTTAGCTTGATTTATGATTTTTCTCGTATCTCTCATTGCACGGGATGTAACAGAACAGCTATTAATCAATATTGCATTATTAATGTCTTTGAAAATAAGTTTTTTATCAATTAAATTTTTCAATATTATTGATTCATATTGATTTTGTCTACACCCTACAGTTTTTATCTCGATACTCATTAATGACGCGGATTCATCTTTATTAACTCAATTCCCTCCAAAACAATTGCTATTATCTGGGCTCTTTCTTGATCGGAAGCCATTTCAACCTCTGTGAAAATATGACCTTCATCGGATACGACATATTTTGGTCTGAGATGATTTAATGCATATGCCGCAACATCCGATTTACACTTTTCGCAATTGCACATATTTTTATCATTTTCTATTAATTCAGCCGTTAAGTGTAATACCTCAACCTCAAGATAATTTCTAATATCCATTACTATTTCTCTCCTTTTTTATTATCTCTCTTAAAGTGTTCTCTGTATCTTTATCTAATGTTACATCTCTTCTCTTCATTGTAATACCTATTGTATCGATAGCTTTTTTAGTGTCATACATAATGGTACTGTTCTTCCATGAAAATGACGGATAAAATTTTTCTGTTAAGCCACTCCCAAATATATTACAGGATACCCCGGCGATAGTTCCCGTATTGATTAATGTACCTATTCCGGTTTTTGAAAAATCACCGATAATACATCCCATCTTTAACATACCGGTGTCAATCGTTTTTTCTTTGATTGTTAATCTTACATTATGGTAATTATTTTTCAAATCGGAGTTAGTGGTAAGTGCACCGAGATTTACCCAATTGCCAATAATAGAATGACCTATAAAACCGATATGATGTTTATTTACATAGTCCATAAAAATAGATTCCTCAATCTCTCCCGAAATCCTGTTTACCTTACCAAATGTGCATCCGGGTCTTATTTTAACACTATCTACTATGGTATCCTTACCTATATAACAGGGACCCTCAATGTGATTAAAGCCATTAAATATTACATTATCATCGATATATATTGGACCATTTTCGGTATTGAATATAATTTTTCCGTTTATCTTAACAGTTTTACATATGAATAAATTTCTTTTTTCTCCGTATAATATTAAATTATCGGTTGTACTATGGGTATATTCTCTATTTAGAAGAATATAATCTTTTTTTATAGTTTCAAGGTTATGTTTAATGATACTATAAGCATATTCAAGTTTAATTCCTTCGATTTCGCTTTTTATGTTTATTTTATTATATGCGGTTTTATTCAGAATATAATACCCTACGATTTCTCCATCCTTTAAAAGTATTGTGTTTTGCTTAAAGGAGAGTTTAGTATAGGATATAAATGTTTCATCTATATATATACCTTTACCGAGAATATCATCTAATTTTATAAGATAGGCAGGTTCCGAATTATACAGAATTCCATATCTTTTCGAATTCGTCAGTATACCGATTCTTATATCGGAAAGATTTTTAAAAAAGTGGAGAGGGTAAAAACTCTCCACTTTCCTATTTTTAAATAGATATATATCCATTTCTATTTATTTAGCACGACCTTTTTTGCAAATGATTCATTGCCAATCGTTGCTTTAACAATATATAAACCGTTTGCTCCGTTTGTTTTCCAGTTAACACCGTAAACACCGGCTGCTTTTGTCGTATTTGGAACCAGCACTTTTACACATTTCCCGGTCATATCAAATACCCTGACTGTAACACTGCTTGTATTTTTCAGTGCATAAAAAATAGTGATATTATCATTAAATATCGTGTTTGATATTTCAATGCTTGCATTCGGGTTTATGGCAAGTTTATTAACGATACCATTTGCCGCATTGGGTGTCGGAGTCATCATATGAAAATCCGTTGATGTTCCATAGGAATATCCGTCAAAAACAGTTCTTGATCCGCTGCCCCATACACCATAGGATGTATCAGGATGATAGTATGAATATCCCATTTGATCTACTCTCTCGCCACTTGCATTCATAAGATAAACATTATCATATGATTCATCAAGAAAGAAATATTGGGGAAATGATGAATGAGGTAGAAAGTATAATCCGTTCGGATCTACGATTGTAGGTGAAGGAATTGTATAATCATCATCTACATATATAATATAATTGGCTATATCGACAGGACCTCCACCGAAATTCTTCAATTCAATGAATTGATTATCCCATCCCCCAACGGAATCAGGGAATACTTCATTTATATAAACATCACCTGTTCCGAATGCATTACCTATAACATCATTGGCTGTACCCATTGTAGGTGTAGCATCGATATTGAAATCAAGAGCGTTGTTTCCCGTATCCGATAACCTTGCACAGCTGAAATTATATATAGGCGCAGGCGCTCCTCCAAAACTCCCATATGCCACACTATCCTCTGTGCTACTGGCTCCCACAATAACAAGTCTTGCTCCTTCATTCGGCAAACTGGTCCATGCCACATTGCCTGAATTTAAAATAAAATAACCACCGGCAGCAATATCACTATTGGGGAGAGAACATGTATCAGCCCAACTCGAACCACCTATAATTAGATCATAAGCAAGTAGATTTATACTTGAGCCCGAACTGTTGTATATTTCAAGCTGCTCGGAACTGGTAGGTGTTACGATAAATTCATTTATATGCAAATCACCTGCAAACATAAATGTTAGAGGGATAAACAATAATGTGAGAATCAATAATTTTTTCATATAAACCTCCTTAAAGTTTAATAATAAAATATATCATAAACTTTTCAATTTTGCAAGATAGAGAATGGTGAATATAAGTTACAAGTTGCAAGCTATAAATTACAAGTTCGTAAATTCAAGGGTGAGGAATTAATCCAGGGAAGGGAGAGATCCACCACGAATTCACTAATTTGTAA
>JAGLYS010000351.1 GCA_023132105.1 Caldifarciminota bacterium | reverse complement strand
TTACCGGGAATATTATTTGCAGATAATGTAAATAATATAATTCAAAAAGCAAACAATATGTTTATAGGCAATAATATATACTCTGTAAATGATATGACAATCTATCGCTCGGGCAAACCTAATATTACTATGGAACTCGAAAATTATTTTATGAAGAAAGGGAATAAAAGTTACTCTTTATCAGTTTATAAAAAGCCGGGACGAATGAAAGGAACAGCATATCTAATGATTGAAAATGATTTATGGATTAGATTTTCATCAACAGGCAGAATAAGAAAATTGAGCTCTTCGGCAAAAAAGAATTCAGCAGCCGGTACGGATTTTTCATATAATGATATGGGCGATACGGGGGAGGGACCAATATCGATGTATGAGATGGAGCTTGCAGATAGTAAAGAAGATGTAAACGGTGAAAAGTGTTACAAAATTATATGTACTCCGAAACCCGGGAAAGATCAGGATTATGAAAAACTTGAGGTTTATATATCCACCAAAGAATATTATTATATTAAAATCGATTATTTCAGGCATAAAGCAAACATTAAAACATTGACTTTTTCTGAATATGCAATGATAGGAGATAAGATATATCCTTATAAGATGGTGATGGAAAGCCATATCAAACCCACTAAAACGGAAATTATTACTAAGGAAATCGAATTTAACAGCTCCAGGGTCAAGGAAAGATATTTTAATATATCATATCTTGAGAGAATAAAGTAGGGGTAAGTGATGAAAATAATTGCATTTATGCTTATTGTTATATGCTTTTTTAATTTGCCTGCTTTTACAGAAACATCTATGAGTGGAGAACTCAACCTTGATATTATATTTTTTCCTGTATTTCCATATACGAATAATAGGTTTGATGGCATACTCAATTATAACAATTTTCAGAATATACATGATTTGAATTTTAGCACAAATGCACTTATAAAATATATCGGGGGGGATGATAAAATCGATTTCAATATGTGGCTTTATCTTAGTAAATACAATATTGTTCAACCTCTTCTTGCTGCTTCTTACGGAGATACCATTCAAACAGCATATGTTTATGATGTGCTTAACAGTTTTGGAGGGAGTTATGATAAATTTGATATATACAGAGCAAATATTGGCTGGTATATAGGTAATAATTTACTTGTAAAGATTGGAAGACAAAACACACTTTCAGGTTACGGTTATGCATGGAATCCATCAAATTTTATCAATCCCGTAAAAAATCCATTTATTCCATATCTTGAAATCAAAGGAGTGGATGCACTTTCATTTAAGTATTATTATGGGAATCTTATTAGTTTTAGTATTACATCTATTTATAGATCCCCATTGATAGAAGAAGGTATTGATTTTAAATATATCCAATACAGTTCTTGTATGAAATTATCAATCCCTAAATTTGAAATATACATAGATGGTTTCTATGATTATGATAGAAACAAGGGAGAGGATTCATATGTACCTGCAATTGGAGCAGGAACAAAGATTGATATTGCAGGAGTAGGGATATATGGGGAGGGTGCGTTGCTTGTAGGTAGCAGGAATATCTATCCTTCCTTTCAAACAGTAGATTCGATGTACATTCCTGTACTTCTCAAGAAAACAGATGAAATTTATTATTCATATCTCATTGGGGCTGAATATACATTCGGTTCCGGATTTATGACAACGATGGAGTACTATTACAATGGGGAGGGGTATAGCAGAGAGGATAGGGAGAATTTTAAAAACGGACTTGATTATTATAATAGATTTATGGGATATGTTCCGTCGGATTTTATTATGTTATATAAACCGGGTTCTTTTGCAAAACAGTATATATTTGTAAATCTTTTTTATCCCTTATATGATTTTAATTTGAGTTTTAATTTCTCTTCGATGTATTCTATCGATTCATATGGTTTTAATCTTATTCCTTCTGTTGTTTTTGAACCATTTGGTTGTTTTGCAATAACTTTTCGGTATCTGAGTCTTCTAAGTTTAAAATCAGGCGAATATAATGAAGAGTTTTTCTCTCCGGTAAAAAATATTGTTCAAATTGAATTCAAATATAACTTTTGATCTGGTGATTGGTATAGGGAAATATAGGAAGGGAGAGATCCACCACGAATTCACGAATAATGAGGAATAGACATCAGACATCAGCCGGAAAGGGAAGAGAATATTTTTATCTTTAATTACACGAATTGAAAGCGAATTACACGAATAAGAA
>JAGLYS010000350.1 GCA_023132105.1 Caldifarciminota bacterium | reverse complement strand
ATCAAAGATTGAAGAACCACCACCTGTTGCTAAACCAAAAATTGCAATTGCAGCTAAAAGTGATGAAGAGGTAGAACAGCAAACAATTACAACAACAACATTTAAAGTAGATGAACCACCTGCTATAAAAGCAAAAATACAATTTTATAGAGTGTATGAAAAACCTCCAATATTGTTAACAGATCCGAAAGCGGAGTATCCTGAAATTGCCAAGAAAATGGGGATTGAAGGTAAAGTTTTTATTGAAATAGATGTTGATTCTATCGGGAATGTTTGTAATGCAAGAATATTAAGGAGTAGCAATGAGATATTCAATGAATATGCATTAAGAGCTGCGAGAAGATTAAGATTTAAACCAGCTGAGGCAAGAGGTAGGGCTATTTCAGTCAGGGTTACCTGGCCAATTGTGTTTACACTGGAGAAGTAGAAGAAATAAAAAAAAGGGAGATTGAAATCTCCCTTTTTTCTTTAGAATATTAGACTAATCTAATTTTTTTGCAAGTCTTGATTTTACTCTTGCAGCTTTATTCTTTTTAAACACATTCTTTGAAACAGCTTGATCGTATACTTTATAAATATTCTTTAAAAGATTCACTTTCTTTTCTTTATCAGATTCTTCCAAGTATTTTTTAATAGATGTTTTAACTTTAGTTTTGATAATTTTATTTGCTAATGTTCTTTTAGCTGTTTGTCTCATTCTTTTCTGGCAAGATTTATGATTTGGCATTAATAATCCTCCTTATTAGCATTATTCATAAATTTATTATTATGTATATTACCAAAATTATAAAATATTGTCAATATTATATTTCAATTTGAGCTGTATGATAAAATCAACAGCAGCATCGTAATTGCCAGATTTCAAGAATGAAATGAGCTTATTGATCTCATCTATATTAATTGTATTTGTATTGTTGCCATTCTTATCAATATCAGGTTGCTCCGGAGATTTAGGACTTGTTTCCATATCAAAAGAATCAATATTAAATTCTTTAAGACCACTTGCATCGATTAGTGCTTGTCCAGCTGTTTTCTCTTTCTTTTCCGTAAAAGATTGATGTTTGGATTCATGATTATCAACATCTGAAGGGGGGGAGGATGTCGAAGAGGTGCCATAATGTTCAATTCCCGTATCGGGTTTGGTTTCTTTATCATTAGAAACTTCTTCATTGTTATCAATTTTAATAAATTTCTCTAACGGTGATTTTCTCTTTTTCTTAGATTTAAATATTTCCTCTAAAAAATTATTATCACTCACTAATTGTTCCTTCCTTCAATTCTTCTAATTTATTTTTTAAGTCAATATTAGTCGGATCCAAATCCAGTGCTTTTTGCCATAATTCAATAGCTTTATCGTATTTGTCCGTATCTTTATAAAGGTATCCTAAGTTAATATATGGAGAAACATAGTTGCTATTAAGTTGTGAAGCTTTATTGAAATATCCTTCAGCTTTAGTGTATTCTTTAGATTGCAAATATATTAATCCTAATGTGTTATGTATTGTAAAGGAATCTTGACTCATTTGAATGGCTTTTTCTGCATTATTAATAGCTTTATCGATATTATTCATTTTCAGATAGGATAGAGCCAAATTATTTAAGCAATCATAATTGTCAGGGTAATACTCCAATGATTTTAAGAATTCATTAATTGCACTATCATATTTACCGTTATAATATAAATATACACCGTTATCATTATGTTTTAACCCAAGATTGATATTTGTTTCCTGTTTACGAGCATCCAATAATGCACTTTCATTTTCAATAAGAGTTCCAATTGATTCATTTGTCTTTTTTATTGATTCTTCTGTTGATTTTGATGTGTCAGCAACTGATTGGAATACAGATGATTGATTCCCAATGGAATTATTAATTCGGTCGAGTTCTTCCCCTATATTCTTAATAGAATTCAATGATATTATTATATCATCTAATTTCCCGGTTAATTCTGTCTCCTTTGTAGTCAGAGACTTTTTGAATTCATTGATAGAATTGTCAAGATTTGATAGCTTGTTTATTGAAACAGCTATTTCCTTTATATTATTGCCTATTGAATTTATTTGAGCATCGAATATTTTAGAGAAACCAGAGATTGTATCATTTAATTGTTTTAAAGATTCGATTAAAGGAATCGATAGATTGTCTGTGGTGGGTGGTATAGGAACAGGACTAATAGTAGTCGAAACTTTTTCTGTATCTATTTTATCAGGAGTAATTTCCGTAACGGGACCAACAAAAGGAATTTTATTAGTTTCTTTCTTTTGTGGTTCTAATTCTTTATCATCTAAAGTTTCAACTTTACTCTGAGTTGATTCAAATACAGCTACTTCTTCAGGTGCCTTTTCAATAAATTCCTCTTTTGGTATTTCTTCTTCAAATCCTTTCCCGCTTTCGATATCAAAATCCTTGCTAATAGCATCTTCAATTGCTTTATTATTTTCATCCTTTAATATGACACTTTCATCCATAACATCCTTTATGTTTTTTGATTCTTCAGCTTTAGTTTCTATTTTTTCTTCCTTTCCCTTTTCTTCGGATTCAAGAGCAATTGTGTCTTCACCGATATCCAACAATTCTTCAAAACCGGTAAGTTTTTTCCCCTCTTTAACACCTTCGGTTGTTTCTTCTACTATATTATCTCTTATTTCCTTTTCTTCCTTCTCTTCTTTCTCTTGATTCTTGTTTTCCTTTTTCTTAATATGATCTTTTTTACTTTCGGAAGAACTCTTTTTAGTGTGTTTATTATCGTCTTCTTTCTCCTCTTCCTTATAAGGAAAAATATTATCAAAGGGGTTGTCTATCTTATCTTTATTATTATCTTCAACCATAATTTACTCCTTTTATATGTTTATATGAGCATTAATTATTCTTGAATTGCTGTTCTTGTATAAACTATAAGAATATTTACCTAAATGTGGGGAAATATTCTCTAACATTCTATGTTTATTTATATTTTCATAATAGCCGATATTCTTACAAAGATTAGAGTATCTTTCGAGAACAATGCTAATGTATTTATTCTTTATGTTATATGATAACATTAACTCATATATATTAATTGCTTCGAATTTGGATAATTTCTCTTTTATTAATGCAAGTACATATAATCGCTCTATTTCATCCTCAATATTGTCAGTGTTATAATTGATATATTTTATTGCTGTCTTAAAATCGTTCAGTAGATAATAATAATATGATAATTTGTTTAACATTTCAACAGAAGAACCTTCTTGTTGTGACTGGATAATTTCTCTAATATTTTCCTTATACAGTTCAGCTTTAATATCATCTAATGCTGCATAAATTTCCTTTTTAATAAACCCTTTTGTTTTAATCTCATCAAGAATTGATATGTTCTTAATTTTTTGTGTAATTAAATTCTTATAAAGGTATATAGTTAATGTATCATATTTCTCGGGATTTTTTTCAAGTAATATATTAAAATAAAATTCGGATTGTTTATAGTTTTTGCAATAGTATAATAATTTACCTAATAATAAGTAATCTTCATTGGTAAATTTTAATTCCTTTTCAAGTTTAATAAGATATTCCGATAATGTTTTATTGTCAATTCTAAACCGATTATTTATAGATACCTTTATCATACTGTAGATTTTGGAGTATTGTTTTAACGCATAAAGAATATGGAAGTAAACAATTTCAATATTAATATCATTTGTACCCTCTAATACAATTGATAATTTCTCATTATATCTGTCTGTTTTTGATATTATTTCATTAATATAAACCAATGAATTCTTGTAATCTTTAATTTTTAAGTATATGTTTAATATAGCGTACTTGATTTCAATGTTTTCCGGGTTTTGAGCAAGGAAATTATTAAGTTTATCTAATACGAAATTTGCTCTAGTGGGTTCCTTTTCAACAATTTCCTTTAATAAATTAATTGAATTGTCTATCTGTCCCGATTTCATATATATTGTTATAAGAGAATATAAAATTTCAGGATTATTAGGATTATCTTGCCTCATTTCAATCAATTTATTAAGAATTGGGAGCACTTTTGTGTTATCTAATTCGAATGCTTTTAAAAGGCAATCCGATGCTTCATTGTTTAATCCCATATGGCTAAGAATATTACCTTTTGAAATGAATATGGTAGGATTATTGTGCTTTCCCAATGAATCATATTGATCTATGATTTTCTTTCCTACTTCCGGGTTAATCTCAAAACTACTTTCATATTCCGAAACAGCTTCTTGCAGATTGTTTCTTTTTGTATGAATAAATCCTGAAATAAAATGCAGGAATGACGAACTGTTGAATTTCTTTAACAGATTAAAAATATCATTTTGTATCGCATCTATTTTATCGGGGAATCTATTGATGATATCGTAATATATCTCAGATGCCAATTGAAAATCTTCATTAAATGAATAAGCGGCGCCTAACGTATATAATATCATATAATTATTTGGTAATATTCTTCTGATTTCTTCAAGCAGAGGAATTTCCTCTTCAGCAAGAGAAGGATCATATTTTAAGGCTTTAATAAGAGCTTGTGTCGCAACATCAACATTATTTCTCTCTATGAATGCTTCTCCGGCTTTTAAAAAGAAATAACCGGATTCTTTTCCCTGAGTAGTCATAAGTATTAATTTTGTTTCATCAATAACCTGTTTATACATTTTAGCTTTTGAAAGGAGTCCAACATATATTCTTTTAAAACCTATATTATCAGGATATTTATCAATTATACTCTTGATAATCTGATATGTATTCTCCTTGTCTTTAATTTCTATATTTTCATATTCGTTTAATAAATATTCTATATGTTCTATTTTTTCCAATCCAAGAGAAAGGTTTACCACATAATTAAGTATGGTTTCGTTTTTTTCACCTTCTGATATATGATCTATTATAGTGTCTAATATAATTTCTCGATTTTCAGGATTTATTTTTTCGGCTTTTTTAAGATACTCAATCATTTTATCGATTTTTCCAGTAAGATAAAATGCTTCTGCCATTGCAAAGTAATAAGGAAAATAATTATCTTTATAGTATGTTTCGAGTGATTTAAAAATTGCAACTGCAATTTCCGGGGGCAAGCTATTTTCTCTAATAGCATTATCTGTACAGAGTAGGATATTTTCAGGAGAAAGTTCATCGGATTTAATAAGGTTTTCTAATATCATAGTTGCAGTGTCTATATCACCGGAGGATGCATAGGCATAACTTATGATAATTTTAAATTTTGAATCGGGAGTGATTTTACCTTCAAATTTATCTTTATTGTCTAATAATAGTTGTGGATTTGTTGATAATAATTTCTCCAATAGAATTAATGCTTTTTTATTGTTGGCTTTATCAGTATATATTTTAGCAAGTAATAGTAATATATCATCGGATTCACCTGTCTTTTTGATAATTTCAACAATATAATCTTCCGCCTCATGCAATGTAAGGGCATTGTTAAAATATCCATTTTTTATTGTTTTTACTGCATCATCATATTTTTCTGCAATTAGATAAGCTTTGGTTAAAAGATATATATTATCAGGATTATTATATAAATTCGTTATTTTACCAAAACGCTCTATTATTTCGGCAACCTTTTCCGGATTGCTTTCCATAACCTTTTCATATTCCTTGGGAATTATACTTGATTCTCCTTCTGTGTATAGATCGCCTAATGCAAGGTTAGCTTCGCTATTTTTAGGATCAATTTTTAAGATTTTTTGGTATCTTACAATTAGTATATCTTTATTACCACGGGGGATTTTCTTTAATCGTTTTAAAGCCTCAGTGATATTCTTTGAAAGTATATATACATCGATTAAAAGTAGTTCAAGAGCGGGTGAAGGGGATTTCTCCTCAATAGAGAGTAGAAATTT
>JAGLYS010000035.1 GCA_023132105.1 Caldifarciminota bacterium | reverse complement strand
TAAGAAACATCAGGACGGTTATGAATAATACCGCAGTTATAGCTCTCGGTGGAAATGCTCTTATCAGAAACGGAGAAAAGGGTAATATACATGAGCAATTTGCAAATACAAGGAGAAGCCTTGAACCCATTATTTGCCTTATTAAAAAGGGATATAAGATTGTAATCACACACGGCAATGGTCCTCAAGCAGGTTATGAACTAATAAAAAATGAGATGGCAGAGGGGAAAATCCCCCCTTTGCCTCTTGGCATTATCGATGCTTCGACACAGGGGTGGATAGGTTATATGATTGAGCAATCCCTTCAAAATAGGCTCTTAAAAGAAAAGATTGATAAAGATGTGGTAACGATTGTTACCCAGGTTCTTGTAGACAAGAATGACCCGTCTATATCCAATCCGACAAAACCTGTCGGTCCGTTTTATAGTAAAGATGATCTTCCGGCATTGGGAAAGAAGGGTTGGATAATGAGAGAAGATGCAGGAAGAGGCTATAGAAGAGTCGTAGCATCTCCAATGCCACTTGAGATAATTGAAAAGAATACGATTATAAATGCTCTTATGAATGATACGATCATTATTGCTGCCGGTGGAGGAGGTATTCCTGTTTATAAAGAAGAAAACGGAGCACTCGAAGGATTTGACTCAGTTATAGACAAGGACAGAGCTTCCGCAGTTTTAGCGAGGAATATAAATGCAGACACATTTATTATTTTAACATCCGTTGATAAAGTATCACTGAATTTCAATAAACCAAATCAGAAGGATTTGGATAAAATGACATTGGAAGAAGCTCAAAAATACCTGAGTGAAGGTCATTTTTCCAGTGGGAGTATGGGACCAAAGATTGAAGCTGCAATTACATTTCTTACAAACGGTGGAAAAACTGTAATTATAAGTTCGATAGAAAATGGTGTAAAAGCTCTTGAAGGCAAAACGGGAACATTGATCACACATTAGATATGAAAGAAAAAACTCTATGCTTGATTAAACCTGATGCATATGAGAGACAGCTTGTTGGAAAAATAATTACAATGATAGAAAAGAATGGTTTTGCGATAAAAGCCATTTCTTTTTTGAAGCTTTCTAAAAATGAAGCTGAGCAATTTTATTATATCCACAAAAATAAAAAATTTTTCAATGGACTTGTCAAATATATGAGCAGTGGATATACTGTTTGTATGGTTCTTGAAAAAGCGAATGCAGTAGAAGAATTAAGAAATCTTATGGGAAACACAACTCCCCTAAAAGCCAAAAAGGGTACTATTAGAAATAAATTTGGAATCGATATCAGACATAATTCTATTCACGGTTCTGACTCGATTGTAAATGCTAAAAAAGAGATAACCTTCTTTTTTAAAGGTGTTATATGAAAATATTAGTTTTGAATTCCGGTAGTTCCTCTGTAAAATATCAGTTGATTAATAGTGTTACACATAAAATACTTTGTAAAGGATTGATAGAAAAAATAGGGGAAGAGGGATCTTTTATACATCATATAAACGGGGGAGAAATATTTGAAATCAAAGAAAATATAAAGGACCATTCAAGAGCGATTCAAAGAATATCAACATTGTTGGTAGATCACAAGTATGGTCCAATAGATTCGTTAAATGACATCGATGCCATAGGACATAGAGTAGTTCACGGTGGTGAAAAATATGCCGAATCGGTTTTGATAGATGAAGATGTAATAGGCACTATCAGGGAAAACATAAAACTCGCTCCACTTCACAATCCACCCAATCTAAAAGGTATATTGTCAACATTGGAGCTTATGCCTGAAAAACCACAAGTTGTTGTATTCGATACATCTTTTCACCAGACTATGCCACCATTTATTTATACTTATGGACTACCTTATGATTTTTACAAGAACTTCAGAATCAGAAGATACGGATTTCATGGTACAAGCCATAAATATGTATCACTTAAAGCAGCTGAGTTTTTGAATCAACCGATTGAAAGTACGAATTTAATAACATGCCATCTTGGAAACGGTTCAAGCATTACGGCAGTAAAGAATGGCAAATCATTTGATACATCAATGGGTTTCACTCCCGTTGAGGGTTTATTAATGGGAACAAGATCCGGAGATATCGATCCGGCAATACTGATTTATATGGAAAATGATTTAAACTATACGATACCACAGATTAGTGACATTATAAATAAAAAGAGCGGATTATCAGGTGTATCGGGTATTAGTAACGATATGAGAGAAATAGTGAAAAAATCCGAGGATGGTGATATGAGAGCAAAACTCGCATTTGATATATTTTGCTACAGGATAAAAAAATATATCGGTGCTTATATGTTCTCTATTGGTATGGTTGATGCAATCGTTTTCACAGCAGGTATCGGAGAGAATTGCATTTCTACCAGAGAATCTTCACTTAAAGGGCTGGAGGAATTCGGTATAATAATCGATAAAAAGAAAAACAGAAACATAGAGAAAGGTACGATTAATGATATCTCTGCATTTAATTCAAAAATAAGAATACTCGTTATACCTACTAATGAAGAATTAATGATTGCAAAAGATACTGAAGCAATAGTTAAAAACATAAAGTAAGGAGAACAGATGAATAGTCCCAAGGATATATCGGTAATTGACATTGTTAAAAAATATACTAATAAGAAAGGTGCATTAATACCAATATTACAGGAAATTCAAGAAAATTTCAGTTATATCTCCAAAGAAACAATCGAAATAATCTCTAAAAATAGTATCTATGCGGAAAGTGACATATTCGGTGTCGTGACATTTTATTCGCAATTTAAAACCGAAAAACCGGGGGATCATAATATTAAGATATGTCAGGGAACCGCCTGTCATGTCAATAATGCTGATACTGTAAAAGATGTAATTTTCGAAGAGTTGAAATTGAAAGATTATGGGACAACATCAGATAAAAAATTTACGGTAGAACATGTGGCTTGCCTTGGTTGTTGCAGTCTTGCCCCGGTGATGATGATAGATGGTGAAGTGTACGGGAAATTAACACCGGATAATATCAGAAAAATTTTAAAATTATTTTAACGGGGGATAATGTGAGTAGGTATAAAATAACTGTTGGCATGGGGTCATGCGGAATTGCCGCCGGAGCGAAACCGGTCTTCGAAAAACTCAACAATCTTATTATCTCTTCAAACAATAAGGATATAACACTTGAGGAAACAGGTTGTATTGGGATGTGTTATAAAGAACCTTTGGTTGAGATATCCGATAGAGATACCGGAGAAATAACACTATATGGTGAAATTACAGACGAAAAGGTTGAAAAAGTATTTAATCAACATATATTGAATAATGAAATTCTGACCGACTGGGTCGTTAAATCAACAAATAAAAAAGGGAGTGAAGAAAATCTTTTTAAGAAACAATTCAGAATTGTTCTTTCAAGAGCAGGTAATATTGCCCCTGAGAGTATTGAGGATTATTTAAATACAGAGGGTTATGTTGGACTCACAAAATCAATAAAAGAGATGACAAGAGAAGATGTAATCGATGAGATTAAGAAATCGGGATTAAGAGGCAGAGGTGGTGCGGGATTTCCAACCGGACTAAAATGGCAATTTGCTTACAATGCAAAATGCAATAAAAAATACATTGTTTGTAATGCCGATGAAGGTGATCC
>JAGLYS010000349.1 GCA_023132105.1 Caldifarciminota bacterium | reverse complement strand
TTTCACTCCTCGCAATGACAATGATGTGCTTAATAAAACCGGTTATTATGTCTATAACTATCTACAATTGCAACACACTATTCTCTTGACAAAAAAAATAAAAAGTATTAAAGTAATCCGAAATATAATTTAGAGGAGGATAATATGACTGTAAGAATTGAAGAAGACCTTTGTATCGGATGTGGCGTTTGTGTCTCAACATGTCCTGATGTTTTTGAATTAAACGATGAAGGTAAAGCAATTATAATCAGCAAAGATTACTCGGCTTGTGATGTTAAAGATGTTGCGGAGAGTTGTCCGGTTGATGCCATCATTGTAGAAGAATAGGATTTATTTGAATAAGAAAAGGGAATTTATTTCCCTTTTCTTATTCTTACAATAATTTCATTTACTACAGTCTTATATCCCACATTACTAACATTATATATATAATGTTCACCGTTCTTTATCTGTTTATTAAACCAGGTAAACTGCCTCTTTGCATAGTGCCGTGTATTTTTCTTTATCATTTCAGAAACCTCGGTAATATCCTTTTCTCCTGAAAAATAATCCTCAAATTCCTTATAACCAATGGTTTTCATACCGGGTGTATTAAAATTATACCCCATTTTCAACAAACCTTTTATTTCTTCGATTAAACCTGATTTTATCATTTCATCTACGCGATTATCTATATCATTATATAACTCTTTTCTATTTTTTATTATATAGAAATATATCACTTTATACTTGGGTATACTTTCCCTTCTTATCTCTGTAATACTCTTCCCTGAATGCTTTTTTACCTCAAGAGCCCTTATAATCCTATATCTATCCGAAGATTTTATATTTAACGATGTAATTTTATCGATATTACACAATTCTCTATACAATTCAATAGTTTTCATCTCTTTCAATTTTTCTCTAAGAATGTCGGGTATATCTATATCAAAAATCCCATATATAAGTGCATTGAGATACATACCCGTACCTCCTACCACTAAAGGCAAATTACCTTTAATCCCGATTGTATTGATTATATTCTCAGCTGCTTCACTATACATCTTTGCATTATAATATTCATCCGGATTAATTATATCTATAAAATGGTGTTTTATAATTTTTAATTTATACTCGTCAGGTTTTGCAGTTCCAATATTCATATATTTATATATCTGTCTTGAATCACAAGAAATAATTTCAACGGGAAAATATTCTGATATCTGGTTTGATATGTAAGTTTTTCCTGCTACAGTAGGTCCTATAATACAGTATAATTCCCTCATCTACCAACCATTTTTTCGATTTCATCTAATGAAATTTTTATTAATGTTGGTCTGCCATGAGGGCAATAGTATGGAACATTACATCTGAATAGATCGGCAATAAGCTGTTCCATCTCTTCTGATGAGAGCTTTTTATTAACCTTTATAGCTGCTTTGCATGCTATTGATTTTAAAATATTTTCATATATGTCGCTCTCTTTTTCTGACTTAATAGATTCTATTATCTCTAAAAATTTCTCTTTTGTCATTTTATTCAATATAGAAGGTACTGAGGTTATAATAATCGTATTGCTGCTAAAACTTGAAATTTCAAATTTGATTTTTTCAAGTTCATTAATTATAGATTCTATAAAAACAGCATCATTAGGAGAGAATTTTATCACAAGAGGGAAAAGTAATTTCTGACTTAGAACATTCTCTTTTTTTTTCAATTTTTCATATATTATCCGCTCATGTGCTGCATGCTGATCAATGATAATTAAAGCAGTTTGTGTTTCAGCTAATATATATGAATTGTGAAATTGCCAATATTTGAGATTGTCTGCCCTTTCACGAAAAATAAATTCCTTTTGAGACTCTGGCTTATATCTATCCGATGAATCATTCAAAAACAAACTGTCAAGTGCAGGTTGATATAATCCAGCACCGGATTTATCCGTGTAATTATATTTATCTTGAATATGGCTTAAGCTATCTCTATCCATATTCAAAACAGCTTTACCACTTGATATTGTTTCATGTATGCTATTATATATTAGTGAAAAAATACCTTTCTCATTTTGAAATTTGACTTCCAATTTTTTTGGATGAATATTTATGTCGATTTCGTCTTTAGGTAAATCAATAAATAAATAATATCCGGGGCGTGATTTACTATATGTTTCTCCATATCCTGAAATAATTGCTTTTGATATAATTTTATTTGATACATATCGCCCATTTATAAATATTTTTCTATAATTATTCGATGTAATATTTATCTCTGGTTTGGTAATAAATCCATTTAGATGATATTTATCATCATCATAATTAATAGGAATGAATTTTTTTTCATATATTCTATCAATAATCTGGAAAATTCTATCTTTTATATTTGTACATTTCCTAAAATGAATTATATTTTTACCATCCGAAATGAAATAATACTCAACATTATAATTTGGCAATGCAGAATGGAATATTTGCTGTAATATTGCCCTATATTCACTAATGTCTGATTTAAGAAACTTAAATCGAACCGGCAAGTTGTAAAATAACCGTTCAACAATTATTGTTGTCCCTTTATTCATTGCAACCTTACCGATACTAATAACATTACCCTTATCAAAAAATACCCTCGTCCCAATTTCATCGCTTTTCTGTTTTGAAATTACAGTCAATTTTGAAACAGAAGCGATACTGGGCAAAGCTTCTCCTCTAAAACCATATGTGGAAACCGTTTGCAAATCCGAGATATCTTTAATTTTGCTGGTTGCATGTCTTTTAACCGAATTTATAATATCCTCTTCAATCATCCCTATGCCGTTATCCTTCACTTGAATAACAACCTTTCCTGCCGATTTAATTTCTATTTCAATTTTATCAGAACCTGCATCTATACTATTCTCCAATAATTCCTTAATACAAGATGATGGTTTATCAATCACTTCACCGGCTGCTATCTGGGAAATAGTATTGGGTGATAAAATTTTTATTTTATTATGCATAATCTTTAATGAATTTCTCCAAACTTTCCGCCGGTCTTTCTAAAAAGTATCCCTGAACATATTTTACACCTATCTCTCTTACCTTATCCAATTCATCCTTATTTTCTACCCCCTCGGCAATAAGTGTGAGATTTTGCTCTTTTGCAAAAGAAGATATACTTTTCAGTAACTGTTGTTTTATTGGTATTTTATATATATCCCTTATGAGATCTGTATCATATTTAATAAAATCAGGTTTAATTTCAGATATTAAATTTAAACTGGAATATCCTGATCCGACATCATCGATTGCAACAGCAAATCCGAAATCTTTTAATTTCCTTATAATTTCCTTGAATCCATATAAATCTTTTATCTGTTTTCTTTCTGTGATTTCGATAATAAATTGTGAAGGCAAAAGAGAAGTTCTCTCAATTATTTCTTTCATAGTATCGTTATTAATCAAATGGTACATAACAAAATCCGATGAGAAGTTTAAAGAATATCTAAATTTTTTAGCGACACCCTTAATTTTATTTATAGCTTTTCTAAAGCATAGCATTTCCAGATCATAATATTTACTATAATTTGCATTTTCCCCAAATAATATATCAGAATTAGCAAAAAATGCAAATCTGGGTCTTGATAATACTTCTATTGCCAGTATTTCATTTTTTTCAATATCAATAATAGGTTGAAAAAAAACATCTATTTCCCTTTCATCTATTAATTTTACTAGAGTCTTTTCATTCTCAATAACTGCTTTCTCTCTTTTAAGTTCAATTCTGCTCAAAACCTCGAATATTGAACAATTGATTAATCTTTCTATCCTTAAGTTTTTATTTAAAGGTATAATTCCATCGGAAAAATTTATATATTGATTATTAAATATATCCTTGTCAAGATATTCGGAAAAATGTTTGTTAAATTTTACAATAAATTTCTCAAAATCTTTATTCAAATTAAAAGGAAAAAATATTATAAATGTTCCACTCCTGACATTTAATAAAGTAAGAATGGACTTCTTATATTTTGCTGTAAACTTTTCTAATATAAGAGCAATCGTATATCTTTTACTATCATACAACTCCCAACCGTTTAATTCCTCATATCGAGTATCGAGATCAACAACAATTATACCAACCTGCTCTCCTCGTTCTATGAATGTCCTAATATTTTCTATTTGAAAATTATATGTTTTTAAATCTACTTCGGAATCATGTAATATTGATCTGTATTTTAAATATTTGTAGTAATAACTATCTTGCATAAAAACTATTTGAAGATATCATTTATGACATTTACAAGATGATTTGGTGTAAAAGGTTTCGTAATATAATCTTCTATTCCTTCCTGAATTGCATAATATTTATCTTGTGAGTTATCCCTGCAAGTAAGCATAATTATAGGAATATTAACATTTTTCTTATCTGCTCTAATTGATTTTATAGTTTCCCATCCATCCATTTCAGGCATCATTATATCCATAATTATAATATCATAATCATTTTTTTCGGTTAAATTAATAGCCTCTTTTCCATTTTGTGCTTTATGAATATCATAACCCTCATTCGTCAAAATCAATTCAATTAAATCCAATAAATCAGGCTCATCATCTACTACTAAAATTCTTTTCATAATCCACTCCATTTTTAATAATATATCTAACTAATTATACAATTTATTTATACTCTTTGCAATATATTAAAAGCACCTTAGGTTGCTTTTAATCAACCTTCAATCAATTCGATATTTGCTCTTGGTAAAATCACCTTTTCCCCGGATTTCAATTCCACTTCCAATACTCTTACATTAGCTTCAGTTTCAATTTTCAGAAGTTCAGGGGGTAGGTTCGTTACCTTGCCAATCAGACCGAAATAAGGTGCTCTAATAATTCTAACAATATTTCCAATCTGTATACCGGATGATGAATCAACTGATTTTAATTCTTCATTCTTTAAATTAAAGTCAGGTATAATTACTTCAGGCCTAAGAACACCTGCTCTTATTTGTGTAGCTCCATTTATAGATGCAATCTGTCCTTCTTTTTCTTTTAGTGTATTATAGGTCCTCTCTGCCATGTTCATTTTGCCAAATCCTTCGGTTACCACAACAGTGATACCTTTCTTCTCCGAACCGGTAATTGCAACACCAATATCATACCCGAGAAAGCTCTTAAGGTCTCTGTCGTCAATACCACCGACAACAATACCTTTAACTCCTACTGTTACAGCCTCTTTCAAAATATTTTCATTGATAAATGAACCTGCAACTAAGATCTTTCCACTACAATCAGGTGTGATATCATCTACGGTAATAATTGCATCATTTGATTTTGCTGCTATTTTCATTTCCCCTCTTACCTCTCCCCCAATCCCAAATATTCCCTGGACAAATGTTCCCTGTGTCCTGATTATGACTCCTTCGTTCTCTATGATTTCAGAAACTTCTCCATCTACATAAGCATCAACCTGAATTGGTTTAGGGGGATATCTTAGTATCATCTGTCCTGTTATTTCCGATATATTTTCGATAGTTCCTGTAATCGGAGATTTGATAATTGTTTTAAAATATCCAAAGATTCCATTGGTCATAGCAATTGTTTCTTCTTTTTTTATCTTATCTCCGATATTAAATTTTAAAAATTCTTTAACATCTTCGGGAGATACTCCCAATCTACCAGCAATATTCAATGTTTCTACATCGCCCGGAATTTGTGTTTTTGCTACTATATCACCAGCTTTTACTCTATCTCCAACTTTACAAACCACTTCACCTTTAAGTGGTAATCTTCTCTCTTTATATATAACGGCTTTTCTACTTACTTTAAGCCCTGGAGTAAATGCGTGAGCCAATTTATACCTCCTTATTAAATTTTGGGATATACATTAAGTTCTGTATTCCATTCAGCTAATTTATCTATTCTTAATTTATCATCTTCAGGCAATATAAAAGGTCTTCTACCACGAGCATCAATAACAAGTCCTACTACACCACCTTCGATAATTTTTACAACCTCTTTACCGGATCCTTCACCAACATCGAACCCTTTTGCAGGATTAATGATTACTTCTGCCTTTTCCCTTTCTTTAAGAGGTAATAATGCCATCTCTCCGAATCTTATATCTCTTTTAATATCATTATAACTTATACTAACACAGGGCATGCCCATCTTTTTAGCATTGCCAATAGGAGCAATACATGTCCCCAGTCTAATAAGACAATCTTTATCGAATACATCAGCTGCTGCTTTTTCATGTACTTTGGAGAGAACACCAAGCTGAGGCATCATAAATATGCTGTCTACGGTAAGCATTGTTACTCCTTCGGGCAAGAAAGCATCAATCAACATTAATGCTGCTTGAACCCTTCTCGGGGCATGTGATAATGCTCCACCGGAACCTACAATCATACTCAGTGTTTTCATATTAACGAGTGTAGAACCTGATTGTGACTGACTAAATGTATCAGAAATAGTTCTTTCCTGCTGAACTCCCTTAAGGCTAACAGCCATATCCTTATGTTGCTCAAGAGCTAATCTTAATGCTTCTCTTGCAATTGCCTGTTCCAATTGAAGATCCTCTATTGTTTGAGGTATTGTAGTTGGACGAATCATCTTATTTTTGATTCTGTTTCTTACATCCTTTTCATCCATTTTAAATGACATCCATCTCATTATATTGTTTATCCCACTACTTGCCATTACATTGGAAATACTATAACTCATACCTAAGTTTGCGCTTACCGTTCTATTGAATAAACCTTGAAATACGGAAAATATATCGGTTGTCGCCCCCCCGATATCAACACCAAGCACTTCAATATCCTCTTTGTGTGCGATCTTCTCTATTAATAATCCTACCGCACCCGGGGTTGGCATAATAGGAACATCTGTCCATCCCATTAATTTCTTATAACCGGGGGCTTGAGCCATAACATGTTCCATAAAAAGATCATGAATTTTATCTCTGGCAGGTTTAAGATTTTCTCTTTCAAGTATTGGTCTTAAATTATCTACTATAAAAAGATCAGTCTTATTACTTAAATTTTCTTTTACTATATCCCTTGCCTGATTATTCCCCGCAAATATTATTGGTAGTTTAAATGTTGAACCGAATCTTGGTTTTGGGTCTGCAGCAGATATAACCTCGGCGAGTTCTGCAACATGTGATATGGTTCCCCCATCGATACCTCCTGAAAGTAAAATCATATCCGGTCTCAAAGTTCTTATTCGTTCAATCTTTTCATGCATATGACGACCGTCATTCGATGCAATCGAATCCATCACTATTGCACCTGCCCCAAGAGCTGCCCTTGCTGCACTTTCTGTTGTCATACTTTTAACAACACCTGCAACCATCATCTGTAAACCACCACCTGCACTTGATGTAGAAATGAAAATATCCACACCGTTATTCTTATCTTTATATGGTTTTACGAATTTCTCCCCTTCAAGTATCTTTTTATCAGATAGCTCTTCAACCTCTGTAATTGCATTAAGAACTCCTCTTGTAACATCCTCGAAGGGAGCTTCTACTGTCGTTGGAGCTTCTCCTCTGACAATCAACCTATACCACTCTCCTTTCTTCTCTATTAGTATAGCTTTTGTTGTTGTACTTCCGCAATCAGTTGCAATAATCGCTTTAATATCCTCATAATTACTCATTGTACCTCCTATGGCGTTTTCTGACTTAATTCTTCTATTTTAATTAGAAGTTTCTCAAAATAATCTCTATCGCTAAACAGAATCGTTGCTTCCCTATACATAGACATTGGTAAAACCGTTTGAATTATAGGTTCGAAGAATATCGATACTTGTCCTATTATTCTATTAATAGGTTTAATAGATTCACCGAACATAAGAGCCGGTGCTGTCAATCGTCTCTGAACAATTTCCGTAGCGATTTTTTTTATTATCTCCTCTTTTCTCTCTTCTGATATATCGTCAATATCAATGACATTACTCTTTATTTCTTCACCGAAAAGATTTTTGAATATGTTACCCATATCACTCCTCAAAACTTATATTTAACTTCTTCACTGCAAGAGCATCATTTAACCTTCTGACCGGTGTGTTATGTGGTGCTGATTTTAGGAGTTCCGGATTCTCCTCTGCCTCTTTTGCAATCATAATCATTATATCACAAAATTTATCAATTGTATCTTTATCTTCTGTCTCAGTAGGTTCAATCATAAGAGCCTCACTAACTATTAATGGAAAATATATTGTAGGTGCATGAAAACCATAATCAAGTAATCGTTTTGCAATGTCAAGTGTTCTAACACCATATCTATTCTTCTGTAATGTTCCATCTAAAATTACCTCATGCATACAATTTTTATCATACTTAAGATGATAATATTTTTTCAATCGTTCTTTAATATAATTAGCATTTATTATAGCATTCCTGCTTATCTTCTCCAAATTTTCTTCACCTATCATTTTTAAATATGTGTATGCTTTAACCATAACCAAAAAATTACCATAAAAAGAATGTATATTTCCAATGCTATTCTTTTTATCATATCTCATTTGGTATCGGTCTCCGATCTTTGATATATAAGGTATCGGTAAAAAATCACTCAACAGAGAATTAACTGCAATTGCTCCTCCCCCGGGACCACCTCCCCCATGTGGTGTCGCAAATGTTTTATGTAGATTGAAATGAAGGATATCTACTCCTGCAATACCGGGTTTTACAATACCAAGTAGTGCATTGAGATTTGCTCCATCCATATAAAGCAATGCACCTTTCGAATGTAGTAAATCTGCAATCTCCTTAATATTACTTTCAAATAAACCGAGGGTATTAGGGTTGGTAATCATCATTCCTGCAACATCTTCATCGATTATCTCTTTTAGTTTGTCAATATTCACAATGCCATTTTCATCTGATTTTATTTCTATCGTTTGATAACCTGCCATTATACATGTTGCTGGATTCGTACCGTGAGCGGAATCCGGAATTATAATATATTTTCTTGCATTGCCATGTAATTTATGATAAGCCCTTATCAATAAAAGACCCGCATATTCTCCATGTGCTCCTGCTACGGGTTGCATTGTTATATCATCAAAACCTGTTATACTTCTTAACATCTCACCTAATTCGTATATAATTTGCAGTGCTCCCTGTGTTGTTTCTTCGGATTGCAGAGGATGAAGCTCCGTAAAACCACTGAAATTGGCAACGACTTCATTGATTTTCGGATTATACTTCATTGTGCAAGATCCAAGAGGGTATATATTCTTATCAATATGATAATTTAAAGTTGATAAATTTATAAAGTGTCTCACCGCATCCTGCTCCCCGACTTCAGGAAGATTGGAATCTGATTTTCTTAAAAATTTATTCGGTATAATTTCATTGATATTTTTTTTATAATATTTATTAGTAGGAATAGTAATCCCTCTGCGTCCCTCTCTAGATTGTTTAAATATTAAATGACTTTCCATATCCTATTTTCTCCTAATCATTAGATTTTCATTATAATAAATATTTCAATATATTTCAATCCTTATTTTTAATATCAGCACAATCTTTTTCATCCCCATTTATCTTTTCTAATGTATGCTTTAAAATTGACACTATAATTCCAAGTTGTTCCGATACTGCTTCGGGTGATCCCGGAAGATTAATTATTATTGTATTTTCCTTTATACCACATATTGCTCTTGAAATAGCTGCATATCGAGTTATTTTTAACGATTCAAGCATTATAAGTGTCTCAAAACCATATAAACGCCTATCTATCAACTCTACTGTTACATCAGGGGTTATATCTCTTGGAGATACACCCGTACCTCCATTTGTCAATATGATATCCGAATGTTTATATAGAGATAATATGGATTTTTTAAGTATATCTTTATCATCAGGAATTAATATATACTTTTCAAGCATATACCCGTTCTTACTCATTATATTTTCTATTATGGATTTATTTTTGTCTTCTCTCAATCCCTTTGAAGCTTTATCGCTTAAAGTGATAATAGAATAAGTGAACTGCTTTTCCATGTCATATTACTACTATAAATTATGAACTATTTCAACTGGAAAAATTTTTATTTTATTGTTAATTATGGAACAACTAACTTAGGTCAGATAATAATCTGTCCCTAAAGTTTCACGAATTTGTAATTTATAATTAACGGTTTCTCATAACTTATAACTGTTACCTATTCATATCTACCATTGCAAGAATTTTATCTTGACTACAATATGGTTTTAATGTATTATCTTAAAATGGCAACAAGTAGTTTCAAAACAATATTTCTATTTCTCATCTTCTTAATTTTAATAAATATTAGTTCCTTTTGTATAAATATAGATTCTATTTTAACAGAAACAGTTAATAATTATAAGAATATCAAAACAATACAATCTGATATTATCGATAAGTATTCGGGACCCAAAGGACAGGAAAAATACTCCGGTAATTATTTTTCAAACGGAGAATTTACCAAAATAAATTTTAACAAACCCTATAAACAGCAAATACTAATTACCAAAGACAGTATACTATGGTACTTTCCTGATGATAGTAAGATTTATATTGGTTTAAAAACACAAAAACCCGATATCAAAGCATTACAGATGGAAAATAATATTTCCAAAGAATTTCTGAATAGCGACAATTATAAAATTGAAAAGACAATTGAGAAGAAACTGTTTTCATCGAGAATTAAAGTTGTAGCAACCCCAAAAGTAAAAAGAACATCGAAATTTTCAGGTATTATTATATATATAGATCCCAAACGCTCTGTTATAACCGATGCAGAGTATTACGATCTTGCAGGTAATGAAATTATAGAACAGCATTTTAGAAGATTCAAGAATTTCAATAATATATGGCTTTCTACTCATATAACATCAAATATCTTCAGTTCGATAGGAGATATAAAAACAGATATTATATATAAAAACACATTCATTAATCAAAATATTTCAGATGATAATTTTATTTTAAAATACCCTAAGGGTATAACAACCTTTAAACTTTTTTAGGAGGTAACAGATGAAAAGAGTGATCTTTGCAGTACTGTTTTTACTCATTGTTTTTCAATTCTCTTTTATTCCAAATCTTAATGCAAGTAAACCGAAACCTGACCATGAACCAATGTTTGCATTAATATTCGGATTAATTATTCCAGGTGGAGCCCAATTCTATAATGGTGATATACAACAAGCCATTATGAACTTTCTAATTGTAGTAGGACTATGCATCGCTTTAATTATAATAGGATTTTTTGTTCCATTCCTTTTCTTTATTTCTTGGATACCATGGTTACTTGGTCTATATTTTATGTGGCAGGGTTATCAGAAAGCTATAAAGATACGAGACGGAACCGTTATGCGATTAGATAGAACAAAACTTGCAGATCTTAGATTGAATAATAAAGCTTATGCTTTCTAAAACATTAAGGGTGGCACTCGCCACCCTTATCCTTTTCCCGTTATTACTAAATTCCGAAACACTTGTAATCAAAAACAATACTCATTTAAGCAATGATTTTATATTTTCAATTCTGGATAGCTCAAATATTGATTCTTCTCTAATTGCATCAGGATATTTTTCAGATGTTAAGCATAAAATAATTAATGAGACTACATATATTTATGTAAACGAATTCCCTGTAATAAAAAAGGTCAATGTAAATATACCTGAAATTTATCCCTTTATAATAAACAAATTTGATTGCTTTCAAGGCAAAATATTAAATAAAAATATTTTAAAAGATACACTGCTAAGTATTGTTAATTACTATAATTATAATGGCTATCCTGAAGTAATATTTGATGATATCCAGATCAAGGATTCTATGTTGACACTACATCTTTACGAAGGTAAAATCGATACAATCGAATTCGAAGGTACAAGGGAAAAAGATATATATATAATAAAATTATTAAATATCAAACAGGGAGATATAATAGATAATTATAATATTAACAGTTCAGTCTCAAAATTGACACACTCCGGATTTTTTTACTTTGCAAAATATCATATTGTCAAAAAGGAAAATATATATGTATTAGTATTTGAACTAATTGACAGATTCCCTATGGAAATAAATACGGATACGGACATATCTTTTAGAAATATCCTGTATAATGAAAAATCCAAATTATTTTCGATTACGAACAGATTTGATAATATATTCTATTACAATTATCATAATATATATATAAAAAATAATTTTAATATTGATAAATGGATCTTTAATTTTCAGTGTGATTATATCCCATTCGATTCAATGATTAAATTCGGCTTTTTAAGTAGATTCAACCACTATAATTCCTTCTATGGTTTTAATGTATCTTATGGCTATAAGCAAATTACATTTGGTTTAGGTAGTGAATATGACTTTATATTGGACGAATTATTTGGTCTTGCAGATATAAAGATCATGAATGAAATGATATATTTGAATAGCTATATTTTATATAATCATAATCAGTATTACTTTAATTTGGATTTTACATTTGACTGGAATCCGACAGATGATTTAACATACAATATTTCTTCGAAATATATCAATACTTCTTCTACGACACTTCTTGAGAATCCATTTATGGGAATGAATTATATTACGGGAAAGAATCTATTCTGTATAAAATCAGGATTTAGGATCGATTTCTCCTTATTTATGTTTAAAACAAATATAGGACTTGTATGTAACGATTTTACCGATTATCAAATATTCGAAGAGTTGATTACCGGTATAAATAATTATCATATCGGTATTTCATCCTCTTTTTCACAAAACTCACCCGAATTTCATATCTTTGCCGGATACACATTTAAGATCCCGAATTTATATTAAGATAGATAGGTATAGACATTCTATCCAGTTGTAAGTGTCGATAAAGAGTCAAGTTCGTAAATCGTAAACCGTAAATTGCAATTCAGGAAATTTTAATTGCGAGGAATGGAACGACCTGTCTGCGTGTAATGCACAGGCAGGC
>JAGLYS010000348.1 GCA_023132105.1 Caldifarciminota bacterium | reverse complement strand
ACACGCAGACAGGTCGTTTCACTTCATCCCAATGACACTGGAGAAAAATAGACATAAGACATAAAGAAGAGGAGAGGAAGGAAAATTTACATGAAATGTATATTTTATAATTGACCCTTGATACTTTTTATTGTATTTTATTCCAATATGTTATATAAATAGGAGTGAGTATGAAAAAATATATTATTGCATTTGTTATTTTTATAATTATCGGTTGTTCCAGGACACCAAAACAGTTGCCTGCAGGTGGTGGAGAAAACTATGTCGTAATATTACAACATGAAGATGAATTTATTGATTTCAAAAATATATATGTGGATATATTCTCACAAATAATATATACACCTCAACCGGAACATGTTATAAAATTCAGGAATGTTTCCCCTGAAAAATTATACAGATATAAATTACAGAAAAATTTGATGATAGTTGGAACACTTGATAAAAATGATCCCAATAAAGATATAATCGAAGCATTTCTTCTCGAAGATGATTTCAATAAAATCAAAGAAGGAACTAAATCGGTTTTCGGATTTAAAGAACCATGGGCTAGAGAACAGTATATATTAATTATTGTTGGCAGAAATAATGACGATCTTAAAAAAAGATTAAATAACAATAAAATCGTAATTTGCAATTTCTTTTCCGAAGGTATTAAAGATAGGCTTTTAAAAATAGCAACATATAGAGGACTGGATAAAAAAGCTATTAATAAGATGGAAAAATATGGCAAATTCAGATTCAGTTTACCTGCTAAAAAGTACATACCTATTGTTGTAAACCCAAAAGCAAGGATTATTTCGTATATTACACATAGTCCGGATAGAATGATTGCTATTGCATGGAGGGATAGTATTGAGTTTCCCATATTAGATGAGAAAACCATATTCGAGTTTAGAAATAATCTTTTTAAGGATTTCTTTCAGGGTGATAGTGTGTTATTATCATATAATAACAGGAAATATTCAATGGTTAACGATACTGTGTGGAATGATATGAATGTTGTAAAATATAAAGGGGTCTGGCAAAATAATCGGATTATTATGGGAGGACCCTTTGGTGGTTATACTCTTTATCATAACGGTAAGATGTATATGATAGATTACAATGTAGCGAATCCGGGAAAGGATAAAATCCCTTTGATATTTGAAATGGAAGCATTGCTTTCAACATTTAAATTCACTGAATGAATAATGGAGGATCTATGAGTAAAGATGTTAAAAAAGTAAATATTAGATCAAATAATTCCTTTTTTTATAAGCAGGAGGAGAAGATTTATCTATTTATAATATTCGTTATTCCTATTATCTATTTTTGGCAAGCTCTTTCTCCTTCTAATATCTTATTTGGAAGTGATTGGATGTCTGCCGGCTATGCTCTCAGGAATTTTGTTTATTATTCCGTAAAACATTTTCACCAGTTTCCATTATGGAACCCTTATGTTTTCGGTGGAATGCCTGTTATCGATGCTTTTTATGGAGATCTGTTTTATTTTACCACATTATTTAGAATGTTTATTCCCACTCATATTGTTTGGTCATATAGCTTTATTTTGCATATTATGATTGCGGGGTTCTCCACCTATTTCCTTCTTAAAGAAATGGGAATATCCAAGAAATCGTCATTGATTGGAGCAATCGTGTATATGACAGGAGGGTGTATAATATCACAGGTTTATCCCGGGCATGATGGGAAGGTATGCACATCCAGTTATTTGCCGTTGCTTATATTGATGACATTAAAAGCGGTAAGAACCGAAAAATTTGTATATTTCATGTTATTTGCGTTATTTTATTCATTTTCCGTTTTAGGAGGACATCTGCAAATATCATATGCTTTCGGGGTCATATATTTTATTACCGTTGTAATTTATATAATCAATCTCTTGAAAAGGGATGCCAGGAAGGGAAAAAAGCAACTCTTATTTTTTCTGATAACCGCATTGGTATTTTTAGGTCTCATTGCGTGTCAATATATCCCTGTTCTTTCATATATTAAATATGCTGTTAGAGGAGCTTCAAGGGGATATGCTTTCTCAACTTCATGGGCATTGCCTACTTCCGAATTAACGGATCTTATTGTTCCTCAATTTTCGGGTATTTTAAATAACTATTGGGGAGAAAACTTCTTTAAACTTGATAATCATTATATGGGCATACTTCCTGTATTGTCATTAGTATTTCTATTTTATTACAGGAAAAAATGGAATATATATATTAAGTATTTTATTATCACAGGTGTTCTGGGGATACTTCTTTCTCTTGGAGGGCATACCCCATTTTATCGCATTATATATTTGATTCCCGGGTTTCAAAAATTTAGGGCGCCGAGTATGTTCTTTATTTTGACACATCTTTCATTTTCAATACTAATGGCTTTCGTTATACAATTTATTTCAGATGACAACGAGATAAAAAAATTAAGAAAATTCATCTATTGGCTAATGGGGATATTAACTCTTATATTCCTGATTGTAATAGGTACCCAGAGTGGTATTTATAGTGCATTGTATAACCATTTCAGATCCTCCTATATAGGTCTTATGCCTCAGCAGCAGGTTTTGCAAAAAATGGAAATATTCAAAAGGAATTTTCCCACATTTATTTCAGGATTAACATTCAACTTTATATTGATTATCATATTCTCCGCTATATTTATTTTTCTAAAAAGGGAAAAGAAAAATTATTCGAACTATATTTTTATGGCTTTAATTATTATTGCATTTATCGATACATATAGGATTAATAAAAATTATATCAAAACAATGCCTTTCAGGGAATTTATTAAAAAATCCTCGATTGTAAGTTATTTATCGGATAAAGGTGATATAGGGAGGATATTACCACTTTATTGGGATCATTCGGGTGATGATTATCTTATGCAATATCAACTTGAGAGTGTCGGCGGGGCGGGATCGAATCAGTTGAAAACATATCAAAAATTAATTGGCGCAGAGCATACCGTAATGTTTAATCCTACCGGTTTATTAGATGATAATGTTTCTTCTCTTGTAAATGCAAAATATATCATTGCACCTGTTTTACCGGAAGATTATTCCAGATACCCTATTCAAACACAGAATCTTATAAAATCACTCAGAGATTTTATTGATAATGATTCCTTAAAACAAAGGATTGCAACAATCGAGAACTATAATATTTACAAGAATGATAGAAGTCTTGAAAGATTTTCTATGATATATAATGTTAGAGGAGTAGAAAACGATGAGGAGGCGATAACCATATTGAAAAATCCACTGTTCCGTGTCGGGGATTCCGCTATTGTTGCCGGAGATTTGAACATCAAGGAAGATGGTAAAGGTAAAATAGATGTTATAAAATATACGCCTAATTATATCGAACTGAATGTAAATACGACGAAAAGGGGGCTTCTCCTTGTCTTAAACAATTATTATCCTGCATGGAAAGTACGGATAGACGGAGAACCGGTAAAACTATATAGAGCGAATTACTCGTTTCAGGGGATTGATGTAAAACCCGGTGAACATATTGTTAAAATTTACTTTAAATCCAAAGCCGAACATATTGGATTTTTAATTTCTTTGTTGACACTAATTTTTGTTTTTGCTACAATTATTTTTGAAATAAAGATGAAAAAATCTGTGAGGAGGTAATATGCATATAAGGAAACTTCTCCTATTAGTTGTTATTTTTACATTGGTTATATCCTCTTGTACTAAGGAGAAAAAAATAGTAATTACTGGCGATAAGGGAGGTACGATTGTGATAGGAGTGCCTGAAGAACCATCGAAATTAAATCCTTTATACCCGCCAATTTCCGGTGAAAACAGTATTATAAATAATCTGTTTCTTTCACTTCATTCAACAAGTTCGGAGGGTAGTATTATACCCATGCTGGCATCAAGTTGGGAATATGGTGAGGATATGAAATCTATAACATATCACTTGAAAAGGGATTTGAACTGGTCTGATGGAAAACCAATTACAGCAGAGGATATCGTATTTACATTTAATGTAATGAAAGATCCTAAAAACAACTATCCCAATCTATCTCAAATTCAGTATATAAAGAATGTAGAAGCATTAAATGATTATTCGGTAAAGTTCGAATTCAGTATTGTATATTCGGATGAATTATTCGATTCGAATATCAGACCGATTCCTTCTCACATTTTTAAAAAGGAAAAAAGTATAAAGGATTCGAAATATAATATAATTCCTGTTGTAAGCGGACCTTTTACAGTAGAAAAATGGGAAAAAGGAGATTACATAGAATTAGTATACAATAAGAACTTTAATCTTTTTTCTCCTAATCCTGCCAATATTGTTTTTATATTCTATAAAGATTACAATGATGTAATTGACCTTTCAAAAAGAGGGATACTGGATGTTGCTATAGGTCTGGATCCGAAATATTATAATATTGTTAAAGCAAATCCTCTTTTGAGTGCAAGTAAGGAACCAGGCAGTAATTACACATTTATCGGATGGAATCTTAATAATGAACTATTCAAGGATAAAGAGGTAAGGCAAGCTTTGACAATGGCAACCGACAGGAAAGAGATCATAGATACATTATTGAACGGACTTGGCGATATTATTGCCGGTCCTATTCCCCCGTCTTCATGGGCATATAATAAAGAATTAAAACCATTTCCTTTCTCAATCGAAAAGGCACGGAATAAACTCGATAATAATGGCTGGAAAAGAGGAAAAGGGGCAAGGGCAAGATGGCTTTACAAAAATGGGAAAAGGTTCGAATTTGATATCCTTGTTAATAAAGAAAATCAATTAAGAATAGACCTTGCTAATATGCTAAAAGATCAATTTGATAAAATTGGAATTAAAGCGAATGTAAATATTGTTGACGGAGCATCATTTATAAAAAAATTGCTAACAAAAGATTATGATGCGTTTATTATGGCATGGAATGTCGGAGATAAACTTAATATGCTTCCGATATGGTCATCAAATCCTCAGATCGGTACATATAATATCGTTGAATATAAAAACCCGAAATTGGATGACTATATAAAAAATGCTTCTGAAACACTTATTGAAAATGATGCTTTAAATTACTGGAGTCTGTTTCAGGAAGAAATTGCAAACGATCAACCGTATACATTTCTCTTTAGTCGCAATAAAATAACAATATCGAATAAAAGGGTAAAAGGTTCGGATGTATTCAATAAGCAAACCGAGATTCTGGATAATATATCTTATCTCTGGATTCCTAAATCTATGAGAGTAGAATTTGATATCGCTTCTCTTATACCTCCCGAACCGGAAAAGAAAATTACACCAACCGAAGGTGCAATAGATGAAAAAGCAAAATCTAAAAAAGAACTCGCTAATCCGGAACAAATACTTGAAGCAGCTGCAAAAAAGACAACAATAGTTAAAGATACAATCAAGAAAGATACGGTTGCGAAAATAGATACGGTAAAGAAAAAGAAACCTGTTATTATTGTGCAACCAAGACCAAAAAACATTGTTCAGCCCGAATATCCCGAAGCTGCAAAATTAATAGGGGCTGAGGGGCAAATTTTTGTTCAGGTTACAATTGGTGCGGACGGAAATGTTAAGGCTGCAAAAATCGTAAAGAGTTTCAATAATGATGCATGTAATAAAGTTTCTATCAAAGCAGCCCTTAGATCAAAGTGGTATCCCGGAACAAGAGATGGAAAACCGGCTGAGATGAAACAAACATATCCCTATATTTTTACTTCCGATTGATAGATTTCCATAATTATGTATAGAAGGGCGAGTTAAATACTTGCCCTTTTGTATTAGGGGA
>JAGLYS010000347.1 GCA_023132105.1 Caldifarciminota bacterium | reverse complement strand
TGGTACACTTTTCAACTGTAATACCGGTACACTTTTGAATTATCATATACATGTATTTGTGATTATATCACCAATTCTTTGAAGAGTTTCGGAAAAAAAGGTGCCTGACCCCAAAATTTCCCTACTTTCTTGGGAGAGGGGGAGGATGGGGAGAAAAGGTAAAAGAGATTCTCTTTTCGTGCAATTTGTCCCAATTCGTGTAATTGTAGGGGCAGACCCCTGTGTCTGCCCTTTTCCCTTTGTGTAATTTTCCCTAATTCGTGAAATATTGTTAAAATTTATTCTCTTCTCTTAGTGAATTCGTGGTAGATCTCTCCCTTCTCCCCCTCCCCTCTCGGCTGATGTCTGATGTCTGATGTCTGTTATTCCTCATATAAAGAATCAAGATAACTTCTTATTTTATCTCCATATTTAATAATTCCTATATCAACATTATCTTTTATAAATATAAGTGTTTTCTCAGCATTGTTATATTCATTTATACTATTATAGTAATTATACAGTTCAATTAATATATTTAAATAATTTATTAGAACCATATTACATCTGGGCATATTATGATTTTTCACCGAAGGGTAATCCTTTAAATTTTCCTTATTCATTAATAAATTTGCAGTAATATTTGGTTCAATAAATATTTTTTCATTCTTCCTTATTGGTAAAAGATGAAGACATAATCCTTCAGTTCGTAAAAAATCACCCAGATTTCCTCTGAGATTTGGTTGAGATGCAACAGTAAAATAAACTGGTCTATTCCATTTGTTGTTTTTTAATATATGCAATAATATATCTGTACCCGGCATAATAATTTCTTTACCTTTAAATACATAATCGGGTTTTAATTGCCATTTCATTATATAGTCGTCTTTTAAATTATATTGTTTTTTTACTTTATCAGAAATCGTTAAATCTGCAGAATCACATTTGTATAAACGAGGGTGTATTTTCTCGATTTCCCTGTCATTTAACCCGGTATGTATTGGAATAAAATAATTATCTATACCACTGTTAACAAATGTAACAAATGGAGTATATGATATTAATCCTAGAGGAAATACAGATACATCCCGCCTATAATGCTTTACAAATTGGAGATACCATATCGAATTTGCTTCTGCATCTCCTCCCGTAAATAATATTGCATTCTTTTTGCATGATTTCAGTACATTTTTTGCATATTCGAGAAGCCAATCAGGATAACCGCCTTTTTTCCTGCCTATTCCAAACTCTTTCTTTGACTTTATTGTATCATTCTCAATAAAAGCATAATGCCCTCTCATTCCGTATTCAACACCTATATAATAATATGCATTTCCAATCGTATCCGTTATAGAAACTGCCTTATCAAGATAATTTATTATCTTATTTGATATTTTTTCATCATAAACTCTTTTGCCAACATCATATTGAGCATAATGTAGATATCTTCCCAGATAGAAATATGCCTCAGCATCTTCAGGATTCTCTTTTGAATACTGTTTCATTATATTTATTGCCTTCTTTACATCATTGTTTTTAAAAGCATCTGCTGCTTTCTGTTTTTCCCCTCCGTATATTGAATTCAGCATCAGAATGAATATTATAATCAACATTGATTTTTTCATAAAAACCTCCGTTTTTACTTTGATTTTATTATATTCCCCGATTTTGTTTTAGTCAACTATTATAATCTTTTAAATAGTAGATATTTGTAAACATTTCTTGACATAATTCTCAATAAGTTTTATTCTATAATATATACATAGAAAATATGAAAGGAGGATCTTATGAAAAAGATTTCTTTACTAATTATTATTTTTATATTCCCAATATTCATTTTCAGTGCAAATTTAATCCAAAATCCAGGTTTTGAAACATGGACCGGTACGGATTCTATTCCGGACAATTGGTTCGTTGAATCTTCAACAAGTGTACCGGCATCCAAAGACAGTTCTCAGGTCAATTCCGGTAATTACAGTGCTAAATTAAATAGATTAACAAGTTCAAACAGTGGTATTAAACATTTTATAACAACCGGTATCTCCTCAGGTGATACATTTACATTCTATATTTATATATTCGATAATGATGCTAACATAAGAGTCGGAGGATTCTTAAGAACATATCAATATGGAGGAAATTACGAAACCGAATTCCTTTCATACACATCAGATAATGCGAACTGGCAAACATTAAACGATACATTTGTCACTCCAAACGGATCTTGTAGTTTGGGTGTATTTATAAGAGCTTATAAAGATGTCAATGATTCCGGCGTTGTATATCTTGATGATGCTTTCCTCGATATTAAATCAAATGGTGGTGATCTGCCTCCATATCTATATAATGAAGGTAAATCTCCGGGCTATATAGCTCCGGAAGATACGGCAATACTGTTTATATCAGCGTATGATGAGGGAACAATAAATTATGATACAATGTATTACAAAATAAATTCGGGAAGCTTTTCCACACAAACAAATGATAGTATATCGGGTTCTGCATATTATTATCATGTTAATGCTCAAACCGAGGGAGATACTGTATATTATTATTATGCATTTAGAGATAACAACAACAACCGGACCATATCTGATACACTTTATTATATAGTCAACGCAACAGATGTTCCCGATGTTTTTATAAATGAAATTATGTATAATCCTTCCGTTACTCAGGGAGATGATGCATATTTCGAGTGGATAGAATTATGGAATATGGAATCAGATACGATTGATATGCAAAACTGGACATTATCCGATGGTCAAGATACATTTACATTCCCTGTTTTTCGATTACCGCCCAATCATTTTGCAGTTATTTGTTCGGACACCGATTCGATTAGAAGTTTTTACGGTACCAAATCATTAGGGGATGGAGATGATTATTTATTAGGCAATATGGCTTTATTGTTATCTAATAATGGAGATTATATAGTTCTTAAGAAAAGCGGTGAGGCATTTGTTGATTCTGTGAATTATGATGATGCTGACCCATGGCCTACCGCTCCGGATGGGACAGGACCGTCATTGGAACTAAAAGACCCTCTTAATTTCACAAGTCATAATCAGGGAACAGGATGGGCAGCATCGATTGCCCCGGGGGCAGCTAATGGTACACCCGGTGATGTAAACTCGACATATAATCCATCAGGTATAATAAATAGAATAAAAAGACAATTATACAAATCGGAAATAAATATCATTAATAATACGGCATATATAAAATCCAAATATAATATATCAAAATCCGTATCGATTTACAATTTATGTGGAGCAATAATCTATAGGAAAATGTTTTTTACAGAAAATATATCCTTTAAATTACCATATCTAACAAAAGGTATATATTTTCTAAATGTAAAATCACATTTGGAAAACAGTTCCAAGAAATTTATTTTGATAAGATAAACCACTGGGGAAGATAGAGAAAAAACCACTAAAAGAGAAGAGAACCACGGAGGGGGAGATCCACCACGAATTCACGAATAATAGGGAATGGACATCAGACGCCAGACGTCAGACTTCAGTCGAGAAGAGAGGGAGATAACAACGAATTACACGAAAGGGAAATAATCAAAGTGCATAAATATAAGCACAGTTCCAATATTTTATTGACCGTAGAGACGCAATATATTGCGTCTCCTTAATATCTGGTGCTTATAGAACATTAGACGCAAGATATTGCGTCTCTACAGAGAATCTGAATATAAAGATAAAGATTGCTTCGTCGTTTCACTCCTCGCAATGTACTGTGTCAAGTCAATAATAATATTGCATATTATTTATATAATCCCTGTCATAATTTTTACCGTTTTTTATTACTCCATATGTCTGCCTTAACAATTTATGTCCTGCTGATATTAATCTTTCATGATATGTTTTTCCTCTGGATTCTAATCTGTCATTTAGTGCCTTACATTGTGGATTATGTCGAACAGCCGATTTGGCACACATCATAAGCAATGACCTAAGATATTTATTTCCCATCTTGCTAATACTACCTTGTCTGTAAAGAGACTTGCCGGATTGTTTTAATGTAGGTGTTATTCCTACAAATGATGCCACCTGTTTTGCCGATTCAAATTCCTCATATGCTCCCATATATGCTATTATTGCACCAGATAAACGGTCTCCTACTCCAACAATCGTTTTTAAACTTTTGTTGATTTCTCTATATTTTTCATTACATTTAATGATTTCATTAATTTCTTTCTGTATCTGGTTTACATCCTCTTTCATTCTTTTGTTCTTATTCTTAAACCTTTTTATGGACTCAGTCATTTTTTCAGGATATTGTTTCAATGCCTCAATTCTTGATTGATTCCGATTTATATCTCTTTGAACCTGATCTATCTCTTTTACCAATACTTTTAATTTCATCCTGTCTTTGCTGCTGGGTTTAAATACCCTCGGATCCTCTTTATAGCCAAAAGTCGCTATTATACGGGCATCTACCTTATCCGTCTTTACTCTCCTTAGACTCAACTCACTATATCTCTTGACTACAAGAGGATTCTCTACTCTTACATCAAAACCTTCTTCATAGAGTTTATATGCACACCTTAAATGATAAGTCCCTGTAACTTCCATTGTTATAATGCAGTCCTCTTCTTTTTTGAAATCCTTTACCATTCTCTTTAGTCCGCCCTTTGTGTTTTTATAGGTGTTGTTTCTGTAATTTTCTCCGTCAAATATGGATACTGCAATCTCTCCTTTCCCAATGTCCAGTCCTATTGACTTTTTCATTTCAACTCCTTATTATAAGGTTATGTACTGTTATATGGGGCACTCCTGAATCTATCATCGTAATACAGGCTTTATGCCTAACGTACTGTTCAGATTTTGGGAGAAAGGAAGTGAGATTAACATTGCGAACGGTCTTTAACGACCTATGACAAATAAATCTTTTTCACTTCCTTCCCATACTCCTAGTACTTTTATTCTTCTTAATTCTATCATAATCCATTAACTTTACAATACTATACTACATACGATGACAATTATGGATATCCTTAAACTGGTAAGTATGTCTATACCTATCTACCATTAAATTTTCTATTAGATTGACAAAAATAG
>JAGLYS010000346.1 GCA_023132105.1 Caldifarciminota bacterium | reverse complement strand
TTTCCGGGAAGTAGACTTTACCACTTAGATGCTCCCCTGTTTCACCATCATATAATCTTCCTGTAAGAATAGCCATATTTGTCTTTCCCACTTTAGGTGTCTTGTCTACTTCCTTAAACGAATAAACAAAACCTGCCGATGCTTTCCACTGAGGAGCAGCACCCCAACATTGAGTAATATAGTAATTCTCATTTGCAATCAAATCCATTAATGTATCAACATTGGAAGATAATCTATAATCAAAAGCAATATTTAGAGCTATTTGTGATTGTTCTCCAAGATTAAAGCCTATTGTCATATAATTTATATTGTTAGGAATAACATTATTACTCCTGAAATGTATTCCCGTAAATTCGAAATATGGAGAAAAACCCTTTAATGTAACATCCAAACCTGCTCCATATGTGAAAAAATCCGAATGATGATTAACAAACCATGTTCCACCCGGTTTATTGTAAAAATGACCCAAATAACCAAAATTGACATTAAAATTCGAAGTGGCTCCTTCAGCCTCTTGTACAATAGAAAACAAGAAATTCGTACCGAGATCAGTCCCATTATCAGTGAAATATCTGAATATTCCACCATTATTCCCTATATAATTATTCTCAAAAAGCGTCCCTGTATCACTCAATATTGTATCATATGGCACGCCTGTTTTAATCATTATAAATGGGTTGATCCCCATCTTAAAGGGCATATCCCCAAACAAATTGCCAGTAGATAATTTTAACCCTATCTGAGTATCTCCAAATCCTTTTGACATCAAATCATATGAAACTGCTCTATAACCAGCTCTTGTTAGAGCTAAATAATCTACCATATATTTACCCATTATATTGAATTCTATATAATCGGAAAAACTAATTCCAAAACCTGTTGATATATTCCCCATAAATGCGTCATCCAGTAAAGAATCGGGTAGTCCGTTGTCTGTTCTAATAAACCTTCCGTAAATACCATTTCTTGTGAAATCAGTAACCTGAAGAGAGAACCTAATAGAATATGGTTTGTCACATGAAGCGCTTATGATTCTATAACCACCATTAAGACCATTCAAAGATGGCAACGAATATAACATCCCTATAGAAATGAAGAAAAACAGAAACATCAATCTTAGTATTTTCATATAAACCTCCAAATTATTTTTTATAATGAAATAGTGTTAATTTCCCTTTTTGTATCGATATATAAACCTTATTCTCTATTGCTTTATTGCTTATACCTATGGATTCACATTGCTTGAATTTGCGATTCGAAATATTATAAAATAAACCGTCACAATTCCCCGTTATTGCTTCTGAAAATGTAAATATTGAAATAATTTCACCTCTTTTTGTATTTAGCTCCATATTATTCATAAATGAATAAATAGTATAATTTTTACCTCTAAAATTTATTCTTTCCCCTTTACTAATCGATCGTTCCGCATTCATAAGAATTGATATAAAATGATCCATTCTTCCACCTTCGAAAGCATATACATTTAATACCGAGCAATTATAATCTTGAAAAGCACATCTAAAAGCAATGAAATCATCCGTTTGATCCTTTATTGAATTATAAACTTTCAAAGAT
>JAGLYS010000345.1 GCA_023132105.1 Caldifarciminota bacterium | reverse complement strand
CCGGATGGATTTATCTATGATAAAGGTGGAGTAACCGGAGAGAAAATCGATTATTTACTAGAACTTAGAGCAACAGGCAATGATATTGTCAAGCCTTATGCAGATAAATTCGATACGGAATTCCATGCAAATAAACGACCATGGAATATCAAAGTTGATATTGCAATGCCTTGTGCAACTGAAAATGAGCTTGATGAAGAAGATGCAAAAGCACTAATCAATAACGGGTGTATTCTTATTGCCGAGACTTCAAATATGGGATGTACGGCAGAAGCGATTAAGATTGCGAATAAGAACATTGTCTATGCTCCGGGTAAAGCAGTAAATGCCGGTGGAGTGGCAACTTCCGGACTCGAAATGTCTCAAAACAGCATGAGATATAGTTGGACAGTTGATGAGGTTGATAACAAACTTCATCAAATAATGAAAAATATTCATGACAATTGTATCCAGGCAGCCGAAGAGTATGGATTCAAGGATAATTATGCTATTGGAGCAAATATTGCAGGTTTTAAGAAGGTTGCTGATGCAATGATTGACCAGGGTGTTGTATAACAAGTATCCCTGTTTTAATTATATTATGCAGTAATGAGTAGTCAGCATTTCCTTTTAATTGTTTTTATATTTATATGAAATTATTATTGACACAATATCCTAATTTTGATAATCTAATTACAATGTATAAAGGAATTGAAATTTTAAGGTATCAATTGGGAGGTATCGAATGAATGGTTATGTAAATGAAGTTCTTGATGATCTAAAAAAGAGAGTCCCCTGGGAAAAGGAATTTATTCAAGCAGTTACTGAGGTCTTGAATTCACTAAGTATCGTAGTTGAAAAGGAACCAAAGTATAAAAACGCAAGAATACTTGAAAGAATTATTGAACCTGAAAGAGTAATAATATTTAGAGTCCCATGGGTAGATGACAGAGGTGAAGTACATGTAAATAGGGGATACAGAATACAGTTTAATAGTGCCATTGGTCCTTATAAAGGTGGATTGAGACTGCATCCGACTGTCAATCTTAGCATTCTTAAATTTCTTGGATTTGAACAAACATTTAAAAACAGCCTAACAACACTTCCTATGGGTGGTGGAAAGGGCGGAAGTGATTTTGACCCAAAGGGAAAATCAGATAATGAGGTTATGAGATTTTGTCAAAGCTTTATGAATGAGCTTTTCAGACATATTGGTCCTAATACGGATGTCCCTGCCGGAGATATCGGAACAGGTGGGAGAGAGATAGGTTTTATGTTCGGACAATATAAAAAACTTATAAATGATTTTACAGGTGTTTTTACAGGAAAAGGACGAAATTGGGGTGGAAGCTTAATTAGGCCTGAAGCTACCGGTTTTGGAGCTGTCTATTTTGCTCAAGAGATGCTAAAAACAAAAGGCGAAGATTTTAATGGAAAAACTGTTGCTATTTCCGGTTCCGGTAATGTCGCTCAACATGCTACTCATAAAATTATGGAACTCGGAGGAAAAGTAGTCACACTTTCAGATTCAAGCGGATCCATACTTGATCAAGAAGGAATCAATGAGGAAAAATGGCAATTCATAATGGAGCTCAAAAATGTGAAGAGAGGTCGCATCAAAGAATATGCTGATAAATTTGGTGCTAAGTACTTTGAAGGTATGAGACCCTGGGAGCTTTCTCGTTTTGATGTGGCTTTACCTTGTGCTACACAAAATGAACTTAATGAAGAGGAAGCAAAAACACTTGTTAAAAATGGTGTTATATGCGTTGCCGAAGGTGCAAATATGCCATCTACACTTGGTGCTACCGAGGTATTTTTGGAAAATAATATATTATTCGGACCTGGCAAAGCTGCGAATGCAGGTGGCGTTTCGACATCAGGTCTTGAAATGAGTCAGAATAGTATGAGACTTAGCTGGAGCAGAGAAGAGGTTGATGAGAAATTGCATAGCATTATGATCAATATTCATGATAATGCAAGAGAAGCAGCCGAACGATTCGGATGTCCCGGTAATTATGTCAACGGAGCAAATATTGCGGGATTTTTGAAAGTTGCAGATTCAATGATCGATCAAGGCGTTGTATAATTACTTTTTTGTAATAGAAAAGGGGCAGATATATCTGCCCCTTTTCCATTAACTAACTAAAATCCTATTTTTTTACTTTCTTATAAGAGCCACACCATTCATACCGTCCATAAGTACAATAAATGGTTTCTCCACTTTAATATGCGTTATATAGGATTTTTTTTCTACCATTTTTTGTTTTATTAACCACTCCCAATCAATAAAAGCATTATTGGATTTTAATATAGTAAAGTATCCTATATTCATTGTAACAACATTATGAAAAAAATGTGTGCCCTGAGAAGAATCCAGAGGTAAATTGGATAATTCCGTTTCAATAATAACTCGTGCATTGCTAATGTCTTCCCAATTCACGGGAATCCCAATAAATCTATCCCGTGTGCCCCATCTTCCCGGTCCGATTAATATGTAATTCCTCTTTTGATCTTTCATAATCCTATTGAATCCATTTAATTCATCTTTAATTTCAATTGTTTTAGTATTGTCAAATTTTTCAGGATTGACAAAAATAATATCTTTTATATTATCAATTATTCCATTGCCAAGACTTTCTTCCGTATAAACTACAAGTTCTTCCATATTCAATTTTTGCTTATCAATACTAATTTTCTTCCCACTCCCGGCGAGAGGCCTTATCTGTAATATATAAAACTCGGGTTGGCTTTCCGGATGATTGTTAAGCTCGACTGCAAATTCAATCTCAACAGGAACACCCATTGCCGTTTTCCCTATTGAAAGTATATGTTGTACAATATCTGATAGTGGGAAATAGTTATATTTTAGTATATCGGCGAAATTTACAATCTTTGGTCCATTCAAGGATGTTCCGCTAACGATTCTATTATTCTGAACATCCCAAACTGATACAATATGATCCAATGTTTTATGCATTTCTGCCTCTTTAATATCCAATTCTACTAATGTAACATCATCATTAACCAAAAGGTCAAAATTACAATTATCAAGTTTAAGAGCATAAAATGATGTTTGAGATACTTTATATAGTTCTTCAGGTTGAAGTATATCAAGTTTTGGGTACTTCGGACAAAACCTAAAACTTTTGTTTCCCTCGACAATATACTTGCCCACCCCTAAAGCAATGGTGGCAAATCCGTCATTATGTTTAATATATGATGTTGGATAAAAATTATAAGAACCGGCAACACCTGAAAACTGAGGGTAAAAATATTTATCATGCCGTTTACCAACAATCTCCTGTATTACAACTGCCATTTTCTCATCTTTTACCGTAAAATTGATATTTTCAATATAATTCTTCGAATTTTTAAGAAATATTGAAGCATATACTAATTTTATTACATTCATAAGTTGTTTTAATCTTACATTATCATCCTTATCATTATTTGCAAGCATATATGTATGATATATGCCTGCAAAAGGTCTTGATTTGGAATCTTCCAACAATCCCGAAGACCTAATCGCTATAGGATACTTGACCTGATCCATAAATTCTTTTAATCGCTGTTGGAGAACAGCTGAAAAATCTCCGTTTAGAAACCGTTTCTTTACATCTTTATCACTTTTCTCATTTTCTACATCCCTTAATCCATTATATTTAATAAAGTAATCATACTCATCCGTTCCTATGATAGATGTTTTGGGAACCTTAATGTCTATTCCCGGAAATGCATTTTCCAGTTCGAGAGTACTAAATAGTGCATTTAGAAATGCTACTCCCCTTCCTTTTCCTCCAATTGAACCTTCAGCCAATCTAATAATTATATTTTCCTTATCCAGCAGATTCTGTTCATAGTCTAAAATTCTTCCTTTACTTTTGTTGAACGATTTTTTTTCAAACCAATCAATAATACTTGATTTTGAATCAAATATGGAAAAATCGCTCTTATTGATTTCCCTTGCGATATAGAGCTCATCGTGTGAAATAAACCATAATGACAAATAATCCCTATCATTAAGGCAATACTTCAGCAAATCATATGGAATCGTCTTTATTGCTTTAACAAATTCGGAAAGATTCGAAGCTCTTTCTATAATATTTGAATTTTTATCATTAAAAACAAAATCACCGAATCCGAATTTATCTGTAATAAATTGCATAAGAATATCAAAATTCATCCCCGGGTGTTTATACATAAAAGGAATACCATAATTTTCTGCATATGATCTATTATCCGATTCCGAAGACATTAAAAGGATCGGAATATCTTTTTTACTCTCACCTATATATTCAATCAGCTTTATACCTGCCGATTTATCCATATTGCCATTGTCAGGGAATTTGGTATCGGTAATAACGCCAATAATACTGTCTCTGAATCGATCGAACAGATTTACTGCATCTTCCAAATTATGAGCCATTAAAGCTCTTGGTCTTATATTTGTTCTCAGATTCTTCTCTTTTGTGTGCATTTCATCCCTTATCGACTGCTGAGTGAAGTCTATCAGTTTATCATATAAATATGGAAGAATCGTTGAATAAGCATTTATATTATCTTCAACAAGAAGTACAACCTTTACTAAATCGTTCTTAATATCATTTTCTATATTATTCTTATCTTCAATATATTTTACTACTGCAAGAGATAATTTGGCATCCCCATTCCATTGAAATACATTTGTAAAATATTTCATATCATCACTATTTTTATCAAAGTTACTTATATCTGTTGTATCATTAAGCATCAATATTATCGGAACATCAGGCAATTTTTTGTTTATTTTTCTACTTAAATCATATGGAGAAATATCACCTATACGCAGCATTGTAACGATAAGGTCATATTCATTCTTATCTATAGAACTAAGAGCTTCTTCCCCCGTAGGGACATTGGTAATTTCAGGAATATTGCTTAAGTAAAGTTTATGAAACTGGTTAATAAGTTGTTGGGATAATTGACCGTCATCTTCCAGTATAAAACCGTCATAGAATGTTGAAACCTCGAGTATTTTATTTACTCTATAATTCATTAGACTCCGAAGATCATTTTCCCCAAACTTAAATTTTCGATAATAATAATTCAGCTCTCTTGAATCCATAGAATCACCTATTCCTTTATGCTTATTTATATATCACTGCTGTATCTTTTCTGCCGTCCATTAAAACAATCGAAGGTTTATTAAATGTATAATGTTTCAAATACTTCATCTTTGTATCCGCTTCTTTCTGTGCTTTTATCCATTCCCAATCAATGAAATCGGTTTTTGATTTATAAGGAACAGTAAAATATCCTACATTCATTGATACCAGATTATGAAAAAAGTGTGTTCCCTGAGACGGCTCGATTTCAAATCCCTCAATGCCAATTTCTACAATAATTTTCGCCATATTAATATCCCCCCAGTTTACCGGAATACCTAAAAATTTATCCCGAGACCCCCATCTTCCAGGTCCTATAAGTATATAAGGTTTTTTATTGTCATTCATTATTTTATTAATCCGGGAAAGTTCTTGTCTAATATCAATGGTTTTTGTACTGTCAAATGTATCAGGATTAACAATAATCAAATCAGATATATTATCTATTTTACCATTACCCATTGCTTTATTTGTATAAAGTAAAAGAGATTCTTTATTTATATCATTTATATTAATACTAATACTGCTTTTGTTACTACCAAGAGGTCTTGTTTGAAGAACATAAAAAGTTGGTTTGTCTTCATTACTAACATAAGAGAGATCTACGGCAAATTCTATTTCAACGGGAACCCCCATTGCTTTCTCATTAATATATAAAATATCCTGAAGTATTTCTGCAAGAGGAAAGTAATTATATTTAAGTATGTTTGCAAATGTCACTATTCTTGGACCGGTTCCTGCTAACCCATCGGTAATTTTATTATCTCGATAATTCCATACAGATACTAAATGATTAATCGTTCCGTGTTTTTCAGCCAATTTTAAATCAATTTTATTTAATGTTATATCTTCCCCCGAACAAAGATCAAAATCATTATTGTTCATATCAATTGTATAGATCTCTGTTTGAGAATTCTTTGGGAACTCATCAGATAATCTAAAATTAAGGGATGGATACTTTGGGCAAAATTTATAATTCCTATTACCTTCTACAACAGCTTTGCCAAGTCCTATAGCAAGTGAAGCAATTCCATCGCTATGTTTCATATCAAGTATAGGATAATAATTATATGATTCAGCCACACCTGCGAAATGAGGATAATAATATCCGTCATACTGTTTGCCTACAATCTCCTGTATAACCACTGCCATTTTTTCTTCCTCGGTTTTATAATTAATACTCTTTATATAATCTCTTGCTTTTTTAAGAAATACGGATGCATAAACCAATTTTATAGCACATGAAAGATGATTTAATCGTAATTCGGTATCATTTTGATTATTCGGTAACATATAAGTCTGATATATACCCGCAAATGGTTGTGATTGAGAATCCTCAAGAAGGCTCGAAGATCGTACAGCAATCGGATGTATTATTTCTTCTATATAAGTTCTTAGATTATTTATAAGGGATTCGGATAATTCCCCATTAATAAAATGCCTTTTAATATCTTTATCATCCTCATCAATATTAATACTATCGAGTTGATTATGTTCGATAAAATAATCAAACTCATCTGTTCCTATTATTGCAGTATGAGGAATTTTTATACATACATCATTATACTTTTTATCAATATCGAGTGAAGCAATAAGTGTATTCATAAATGCTATTCCTCTCCCTTTTCCTCCAAATGAACCGGATCCAATTCTCACAATTTCATTTTTTTCCTTCAAATTTGCTACATTGAAATTGATTACCTTACCTCTGTTTTCCTGAATACGAATTGTTTTAAAAACATTAAGCAAAAATGTACGGAGCTCATCTACTGAAGAGAAATCCTCAAATCGCATAGGTTTTATACCTTTTGCGACTTCAATTTCCCCGTGAGCAATAAGCCATGAAGAGAAGTGATTGCGTTCGCTATGATACAATAATGATTCATATGGTATATTTTGCAATGTATTTTCAAAATCAACCATTGTTGATGCTTTTGCAATTGCAAAACCATCTTTATTTCTGAATATAAAATCGCCAAACCCCAAATTTGTAAGAATAAAACTTCTTAGTTCCTTAAGAAGTGTTTTCGATTGTTTATGAAGAAAAGTCGATGATAATTTCTTAGCTCTTTCCTTATTTTTAATATCAGATGATTGTAAAACTATCGGAATATCAACTTTTTCTTTTCTGATTGCATTAATCAATTTAAATCCTGCATTATTATCATTTATACCTTTATATGGATATTTTACATCTGAAATAACACATAACAGGTAATCTTTGTACTTCTCAAATATCTCAATTGCTTGCTCATAGCTATGAGCTATAAGTATTTTTGGTCTCCCTCTCATTTTCAATCTCTTTTTTATTTCATTTATCTCCTCATTTACCAATCTTTGTGTTTGATTCAATATCCTGCTATATAATAATGGTAAAAATATTGAATAATAAGGAATTTCATCTTCAACAAGGAGAATTACTCTAACTAAACCATTTATAGTATCATCTTCAACATTTTTCATATCCTCGGCATAATTTATCATAGCAAGAAACAGTTTCGAATCACCATTCCAGAGAAATATCTCATCAATAAATGGTGATGTGAGATAATCCTTTTCTACTAAAATAATATCAGAGGACACATTAAGCAATATGAATACAGGAAGAGTTGGATATTTCTCTTTTATGGTTTTCGCCAAGCTAATAGGGGGAATACTACCGATGCGAAGCATTGTTATAATTAAATCGAATTTACTCTCCGATAATTGTTCTAATGCTTCCTCTCCGTTTGTTACATTAACAATTTCCGGAAACTTTAACATATTAAATTTATTATATTTATCCGTTAACTGTTCAGAAAGAAGTCCATCCTGTTCAAGAATATATGCATCGTAAAATGTGGAAACAATAAGTATCTTATTGACTGAATGTTTCATCAGTTTACGATAAATATCTTCTCCATATTTGAATTTATTATAGTAATAGCTTAAATTGCTAATTTCCATATCTGTTCCACCTCATATATAACTTACATTATTATTGTAATGCAACAATTTTGTCAAGTATATTTAGGGAGGCAACATAGATAGGTAGTTTCTTTCCTTCTTGACACTATTTGTATATTTTGTTATATTCCTCACTTACAGTGGCCCCATCGTCTAGCGGCTAGGACGTATGGTTCTCAGCCATGAAACAGGGGTTCGATTCCCCTTGG
>JAGLYS010000344.1 GCA_023132105.1 Caldifarciminota bacterium | reverse complement strand
CTAATTCGTGAAATAAAGTTGTAATTTATTCCCTTCTCAATTTGTGCAATTTGTCTCCAATTCGTGTAATTAAAGCAAAAATATATATATCTTCTCTTTTGTGAATTCGTGGTGGATCTCCCTCTCCCTTCGTGAAATTAAGGTAAAAGATATTCTCTTATCTTAGCGATATAAAGAAAAGTTTAGATGTTTTAATATATACAAATTGTTTTAAAATTTCATTGATAAAATATTATATTTATAATATAATGAATCATGGAAATTCACAAACTTATAATGCCGGAAATTCACGAGTACATAAATCAAAAGGATTGGAAAACAATTAAATCTATAATAGTTGAAATGGAATCACATGATATTGCTGAATTTCTTGAAGATATACCTTATCCTGAAAAGGTTATTATATTCAGATTGCTTGCAAAGGAACAGACAGATGAAGTATTTTCTTATATTGAAACTGACAAACAAGAAGAAATGTTGCAATATTTCAATAAAGAGGAGATTAAATCCATCATTAATGGTCTTGATCCGGATGATAGAAACGATCTGTTTGATGAATTGCCGGCAGAACTTGTAAAGAAGTATCTTGAACTACTTTCTCCCGAAGAACGGAAATCTGCTGATTTGCTTTTAAATTATCCTGAACACTCAGCAGGTCATATAATGACCACAGAGTATATCGAGCTTTATTTAGATATGACAGTTAATCGAGCAATAAGATATCTCAGGGATAATGCAAAGGAATCAGAAACTATATATATTTCATATGTATTAGGGGATCAAAGAAAACTGTTAGGTATAGTTTCCCTTAAAGCGTTAATGCTGGCAAAGGATAATTCTCTAATTGAAGAGATAATGGAGGAGAACCCGATATATGTTTATACAGATGATGACCAGGAGGTTGTTGCAGATGTAATAAAGAAATATGATTTTATTGCTGTTCCTGTTGTTGATTCCGAGGAACATCTTGTAGGAATTATTACATTTGATGATATTATAGATGTTTTAGAAGATGAGGTTACCGAAGATTTTCAGAAAATGGCAGCTATTACACCTACGGAAACCCCATATTTTAGTACAAAGGTATTGACTTTGGCTCGGAATAGATTTATATGGATATTTGCCCTTATTATTCTTCAGAGTATTTCTGTAAATATAATTCAGGGTTATCAGCATATGCTTGAATCTATTGTTGTACTTTCGATATTTATACCGCTTGTAATGGGGACGGGCGGGAATACGGGAACACAATCCAGTACAATTGTTATTAGAGGACTTGCCACAGGTGATATAGATGTAAAAAGAATATTCAACCTTATTTTAAAAGAGTTAATTATTGGTTTATTGATTGCTATAGGTGTAGGAATAGTTACATATGCAAGATCTTATTTCTTTCATGTTACATCAATTGTTGCCCTTGCTGTTTCAATTGCTTTAATGCTGACTGTCTTTATTTCAAACCTAATTGGTTCTTTACTTCCATTCTTATTTAAATTAGTTAAGATTGATCCTGCAATAGCCGCAGGACCTCTCGTGACTACTCTTACGGATATTACAAGTCTTATTATATATTTTGAGATAGCAAAAAAGATATTGCATATATGATAAATATTAAATCTCTTACCAAAAAACAGGTTGTTCAATATTTTATTGATATTGGAGAAAAAACATTTAAGGGAAAGCAGGTTTTTAAATGGTTATGGCAAAAATATGTGTTGGATTTTGATGAAATGACCGATATAAGTAAAAAATTAAGGGAAAAATTGAAATCTGAATTTGTAATTGAATATCCTAAAATACTAAAAAAGCAGATATCAAAAGACGGGACTATTAAATATCTTCTTGAACTAAATGACGGTGTAACGATAGAAACGGTTTGGATTCCAAGCGGAAGAAGAAATACAATTTGCATTTCGACGCAAGCCGGATGTGCGATGGGATGTAAATTCTGCTATACTGCCAAACAGGAGCTTATAAGAAATTTAGCATTTTTTGAAATTGTCGACCAAATTGTAATAATTATGATAGATCTGAAGAAAAGACCAACAAATATTGTAACAATGGGCATGGGAGAACCACTAAAAAATCTTAAGAATTTGGAAGAAGCTATAGAAATTATAAATGATGAAATAGGAATTGGAATAGCAGCGAGGAAAATTACAGTTTCAACAGTCGGATTTGTACCTGGTATTTATGAACTTGCAAAGTACCCAAAGCAGATAAAATTATCTGTAAGCCTCAATGCTACAAACGATAAAATAAGAGATTATATTATGCCTATTAATAAAATATATCCAATCGAGAAGTTGCTTTATTCAGTGAAACATTTCATTAAAGTTAAAAGGAAAAGAGTTACATTTGAGTATGTTCTTATAAAGGGGGTAAATGATTCTAAAGATGATGCAGATAGACTTATTGAACTGACAAAGGATATAGAATGCAAAATAAATATTATTCCACTGAATATTTCTATAAACGATATAGATTCTCCGTTTAAACCGATTGACAGTAAAACGGTAGAAATTTTTACAAAATGGATGATGAAAGGGCATAAAGCCGTTACTATAAGAAAGAGCAAGGGTAGAGATATAGATGCTGCTTGCGGAGAGTTGAGGATTGAGGTAGAGGGGAAAAACGGGAAAGGTTAGAGAATAGTTAATAGTAAATTTCATTAATGAAACGACCTGCCTGCGTGCGAATACGCACAGGCAGGTGAAGCAATCTATATTTACCCTTGTGAGATTGCTTCACTTCGTTCGCAATGACATGGTCGTTTTTGTAAATCGTTAATCGCAAATTGCAAATTGAAATTGTAGGGGCAGACCCCTGTGTCTGCCTTTCTCTTTCGTGCAATTAGTTTCAATTAGTGAAATAAAAGTTTAAAATTTATCCCCTCTCCTCTTCTCTCCTCTCCTTGGTTATTTCTTTCGTGTAATAAAAGCAATAATTATTCCCTCTCTTCTCTTTGTGTAATTCGTTACAAATTTGTGAATTCGTGGTTATTCCCTCCCTTCCCTTTTCGGCTGAAGTCTGATGTCTATTCCCAATTATTCGTGCATTCGTTGTGGATATCTTTCTCTTTCTTCCTCGCCCTTTGATGGCCTGCCTGCCGAAGCCTCGGCGTAGGCAGGGAGAGGACTGAGGTGAGGGTGATATTATCTATACCTGTTCTGATGTGTTCCCTTTTTGCCCAACGCCTATTGTTATATTTTTAAATCTTGTTGGGGAACATCCGTGGCTCATCTCTGCTCTTTGTCCCGGTTGTCCCTTTCCACAGTTAGGAACACCTATTAATTGCCAGTGTTTCTCATCACATATCGCATCACAGGAATTCCAGAATTCAGGTGTAATTCCCTGGTAATTGGCATTTCTTAGCATCCTGCCTTTTTTGCCATTTCGAATTTCCCATGCAATCTCGGTTCCGAATTGAAAGTTCAATCTCCTCTGATCAATACTCCATGACCTATTTGTATCCATATAGATTCCATCCTCGGTATCCGATATTAGATCATCAAGTGTCCAATCACCGGGTACAAGACTCAAATTCGTAATTCTAATTATTGGTATGTTATTATATCCATCTGCTCTATTACTACCCCTTGATCTGTTCTCACGAATTGTGTGAGCTAATTCTCTGCTTGTCGAATATCCTGAGAGTATCCCATTTTTTACAATATGCCATCGCTGAGCACGAACACCATCATCATCGTATCCAATTGTTGCGAGTCCACCTGGAATTGTAGAGTCTGCAACAAGATTTACTATATTTGCTCCGTATTTGAAATTGTTTAGTTTTTCAATTGTAGCAAATGAAGTGCCGGCATAGTTTGCCTCCATACCAAGAACTCTATCAAGTTCCGTTGCATGCCCGACCGATTCATGTATTTGTAATCCGAGTTGTCCTGTTCCAAGTATAAGATCTTTCTTTCCAGGAGGGCATTGATCTGCTGTTGTTAATGCTATTGCTTCATCTCTAACTCGTTCGGCATTGTCCAGCAATTTAAGGGATTCGACCATTTCGTATCCCATAGACATATATTGCCCGCCAAATGATGTGGGGTAACTCCTAATCTGGACATCATCACCAATGGCTGTTGCGGATATACCTGCTCCACTTCGTAGAAGTATTTGCTCTATAAAACTACCTTCGGTATTTGCAAACCATTGATGTTCTCTTAAAAAACTAAGATTACCCGTTGCTATTATAATTCGTTTATCTTTTCTTAATATTTCATCTGCTGCATATAATAAATTGAGTTTATCCTTCAATTCAATCTTAAAGGGATCTATTATATAGGGGGTAGTCCATTTGTCTTTATATACAGGTTCAGGAGCCAATTTTACCCTATTTCTAATTGTAAGAGCACTTGCTTTTCCGGTATCTACTGCTTTTTTCGTTGTGTTTTCAATGCCTTCCTTTGTTATTAAACTTGATGAAGCAAACCCCCATGCACCATCGATTACAACCCTTATTCCGTAGCCCATTGTTTCGGATTTATCGATAGATCCTATTTCCCCGTTCCTTGTCTTTATATTTTCATATTCAGTATTGATTATTCGAATATCGCAATAGCTTGCCCCCAAATTTTTAGCTGTATTTAAAGCTAAATCGGTAAATTTTCTCATAAAATACTCCTTAGAAATCCGTTTTACTTGTAAATGTGAAATTATTCACCTTTAGTCCGGGGATTACAAAACCATCACCAAAGAATGAAGATTGAAGAATGGCTTTTTTTCCAACCATCTCAACATTATTGAATATATTAGGAATGCTTTCGGTAAACCTCATATTATTAATAGGGTTTTTCACTTCACCGTTCTCTATGAGAAAAACTCCGTCTCTTGTCATTCCGGTAAGTATCATTTCTTTGGGGTTTAAAACATTTGTATAGTGAAAATGTGTTATAAGTAATCCTCTCTTTGTTGATTCTATCATTTCCTGTATTGTAGCATTTCCCTGTTTCAATACTAAATTCAGTGGCATTGGTCCATATTCATTCGGTTGAGGTAATCCATGTCCTGTGGATTCTGTTCCTGCTATTTTAGCTGTTTTCAAGTCATATACAATACCTTTTAACACACCGTTTTCTATCAGTGTAATTCTCTTGCGAGGCATTCCCTCAAAATCAAACGGAATTCCCTGAGATATAGGATAATATGCATCGTCTGAGATCGTTATATTATCACTGAACACTTTCTCTCCAATTTTATCTGAAAAGAAGCTTCTCTTCTCAATATGTGAAAGAGCCCCGAATCCAAGGAAACCTAAATATGACATAAAATCGGTTACTGCAGCTGGTTCCAAAACAACGGTATATTTTCCCGGCTCGATATCAGAAGGATTTTGTCCGTTAATCGATTTTTTTATAGCTATATTTGCAATATCCAAAGTGTTAATGTCTTTTACCTTTTTTGCTATTTTTTCAGCCCATCCGGCTCTTTTATTCTTAGTGGCTGTGATAGAGAATTCAGCTCCTGTAAATTTATTGTAAGCATATAGTCCTTTGGAATTCATCAGGCATATATATGCTGTGTTATTCGAAAATATGCCAGCGGCATTAATTTCTTGCTTTTCACATTCATCCGTTACGGATTTGATTGCTTTTGCTCTGTCCATAGCAGAATAATCTGCTGTTTCTTTATCATACGCATCCTTAATTTCTTCATATTCCTGATGTCCCGGTAGAGGAGTGATTAATTTATCCTCTTTTTGAAATAGTGCAATTTCAAAAGCATTACTTGCAAGTTGTTTCAATGACGGATCGTCAATCCTATTTGTTGTAGCTTTCCCTATCCTATTATTATGAATAACCCTTACGGATATATTGATATCTTCCTGAGTAACATTTTGGGTAATTTCATTCTCACTAAAACGAGATAAGGATGATAAATTTCCATATATAAAAACTTCTGTTTGTTGTGCCTTTGAATAACCTATTATTTTTGTCCCGATATCTTTAATGAAATTTTCATTATACATAATAGCTCCTTTAAAAGTTCATATAGAATTATAATATATTATTATAGATTGTCAATATAGAGCGAATTCGAACTGTTATCCTTTAATTCCACTTCTGGCATAGCTTGAGATAATTTGTTTTTGGGCAAGGAAAAACAATGCGATAAGTGGAATCACGCTTATTGTAGATGCAGCGGATAATAACACATAATTAGTGCTCTGCTCCTGCATAAAGTAGGCAAGACCGACCTGAATAGGTCGTATCTTATCGCTATTTGTTACAACAAGAGGCCAAATAAAACTATTCCAGGAAGCAAGTAAACTGAATATTGAAATTGTGACAAGAACAGGTTTGGAAAGTGGAACAAGTATTTTCCATAAAAATTGCCAGTGGTTACATCCATCGAGAACTGCTGCTTCGAATAGCTCATTCGGAATACTTTTAAAATGTTGCCTTAGAAGGAATATATTGAAAACACTTACTGTCCAGGGGATAATAAGTGCCATATATGTATCTATCCAGCCTAATTTCATTAGAACAAGATATCCCGGAATAATGTATACGGGCATCGGTATCATCATAATGCCTAAAAGACTAACAAACAATATGTCTTTCCCTTTGAATTTTAGTTTTGCAAATGCATATGCACCAAGTATACTTGAAAATAAAACACCAATTAGTGTCGTAAAAGCAATAAATATTGTATTTATAATATACATAGAAAAATTAGCCTGCCTCCATGCTTTTGCAAAGTTGCTCCATACAAAGGATTTCGGCCAAATCGAAGGAGGGAATTTAATAGCTTCTTGAGGTGTTTTAAGTCCGGTTGTTACCATCCAGTAAAATGGTATTATCATAACAATAGCTCCGAGTATAAGAAGAAAATAAATCAAAGGTTTGTTTGTTTTCTTAAAAGGATTTATATTAATCATAGTATACCTTTTTCTCGGTAACATTTTTTTGAATTATTGTAAAAGTCATTATAATTATGAATAAAATAAAAGCGAGGGCACTTGCATAACCGTATCTTAAATATGTAAATGCGTTTTCAAACAGATAATAAACCGCTACATTCGTAGTCCCAAGAGGTCCTCCGGGAGGAGGTCCTGTCATCATCCAAACAGATGCAAAAACCTGAAAGGAGGTAATTGTTGTTATAAGCAGAACATAAAATGAAACAGGGGATAGGAGGGGGAATGTGACATTCCAGAATGTTTGCCATCTGTTTGCACCATCGATCTTGGATGCATCATAATAATAATCGGGAATATTTTGAAGACCGGCAAGAAATATAACTACATTATAACCCAAACTCTTCCATACACTCATAAAAATAAGAGACATAAGGGCAAGACTGGGACCCTTTACAGGAAATCGGCTACCAAACATCATCTCGAAAATACCTCTTGCTTCCTCAAGCCATACTTGCGTTGGGAGATGTAAAAGCGATAGAATATAATTCAAAAGACCCATTCGCGGATGATATATCCACTTGAAAACTATGGAAACAGCTATAATAGATGTTACTACTGGTAAGAAAAAGACTGTTCTGAATATACCGAGAGCTTTCACTTTTTGGTTTAATAAAAGGGCAAGGCATAGAGAAAATATGAAGTTCATTGGAACGGAGAAAATCGTATAATAAAATGTGTTTCCAAGTGATCTCCAGAATACTGCATCATTAAAAATCTTTATATAGTTGGAAAACCATACGAATTTTGATGGTCCTGTTATACCCCATTTGTGAAAACTAATAATAAATGCATAGATAATAGGAATAAATCTGAATATTATCAAGATTGTTAATACAGGAAGCAACAATAGAAGTGCTAATAACCAATCCTTTTTATGCATGAAGTTATAGTATCATAGAGATAAATATATGTCAATATTACCGAAAATAGGATAGAGCCAAGAGGGCGAGGAAGAAAAACCACTGAAAGGGAAATTAAACACGGAGAGGGAGAACCACCACGAATTCACAAATTTAGAACGAATTACACTAAGGAGAAGAAAACATTTTTACCTTTATTTCACGAATTTGGAAAAAATTTCACTAAGAGGAGGGGAAATAATTTTTTGATTTTATTTCACGAATTACATGCAAATTACACGAATAAGGAGGAATAGACGCCAGACATCAGATGCCAGCCGAGAA
>JAGLYS010000343.1 GCA_023132105.1 Caldifarciminota bacterium | reverse complement strand
CTGCCTGATTGTATGTGAGCATGACAATTATTATGTATACTAAAGTTCACATCATCTGCCCCATACTTATTATTCCATGAATAAGCCGGCTTATAATCCTGGGGTGGATATGGTGTTTCATCAGTCCACAGATATTCATCCGTAGATCGCCCAATCTGGTCCCTGCATGGATATCCGTTTGTAATTTTATACCGGTCATTTGAATCCCAATTGTTATCTGTACCACCGGATAAAATTGCTGTTACCGTGTTTGCAGTATTTGCCGTGATCTGACCTTTACTACTGTCCGATAAATTGTAAACATAAATTTCAATCAGCGAATTAACTTCCCAGTTTTGCGAAGAGTCAGTCAGAATAGCAGATCCGCTACTTCCGCTATGGATGCCGGTGCCTCCCGATTCAAGAGGTTTGTTCCCATCCCAGGGAGAACCTCCGTTGCAAAATCCGCCTTCCCCTACTTCTCTAAATGTCCTGACATTGTCTAAAGTAATGCGTGGACTTGTCCATATGCCTGTCAAAATATTATTAAAAACAACCCCTGTCCCTCCTCGAAGAAAAAAAGGTGTCCACATACTACGGTTTACCTGATTGATTGTATTATTGTAAATCTCCCATTTTATAGTAGCACGATTATCCCCCTGAACCGAGTGTGCTTCTATATAAACATCATTGAGAGTATTATATCGAAATACATATTTTCCGCCGTAGTTTGCATCCATACAATTCCCAAAAACCGTATAACTGAATGTGCAGTTTTCTACATATACCGCTTCAGCTGTTCCCAGATTAAGTTCTTGTGCCCATAAATAATGCTGCTGCGGACCTTCGTGAAGCATCGCTGCAGAACCAATTACCACAACACGGGCGTTTTGAAATATACAATGGTCAACCAGCCCATCCGGATGTATCCCTTGAATCGTTCCTCGAACCATGACTCCGGACATACCTTCATTGCTGATGATCTTACAATGATCGATACGCCAACCTGACCCACCATTGGTACTGATACTTCCCTCATAAAAAGTGAACCCAGCAACCCTTGAACTGGTTTGTCCTAAATTCACTACCGTACCGGTCGAACCTCTTGTGATAATTGTTAGATCTATGCCTGCTCCCAGTAACATGATATTTTTGGAATTAGGTATGGAAACTTCCGAATCCCATATAGACTCCCCTGCAGGAACAATCACTGTATCCCCTGTGCTGGCAGAATCTATCCCCGTCTGAACATCTTCTTGTGAACAGCTGAGAGTATGGAGGGTTACAGCATTTACGCTCTTCACAGAAAAAGATGAGAATATGCAAAAAAAGATAGACAAATGAACTACTTTAAGTAATAAAGACTTGTTTGGCTTTATAATAAATTTACTCATCCAATATCTCCTTATCTTATTACTACTATCTTCCCTGTTGCTTTATTATTACCTACTATTTTATAAAAGTATACTCCACTTAAAATATCGTTTACACTCCATCTGTATTTGTTATTCGTAAGATTACCCGAATTGTGCACCAATTTCCCTGTAATATTATATATCTTTATTATGTCATTAGATGAAAGGTTATTAAACATAATAGAATTATGCCCCATATAAACCTTGCAAGGGTTTGGATATATTTTTATACTGTTGTTTACTATTCCTCCTGTACCATACTCAAAAGCACCGATATCTATACTATCATCGAAGGGTCTATTTTCATGCTGACAATGTTTTATATATTGATAATTTACATTATATTCCGGTATAATTTCTTCAGGTAAAATGGATCCCATATCAATACATGAGGAACTGTCACCAAGATGATAATTTTCAGTACTCCAATCTTCGAACCCGGGAAAATCCCCTGTAACAATACCACCCGAATCTATTACATTACCATCAAAACTACTCCCTTGATGAGAATTAGCCCAGCCCGATTTAAACCAATTGTTTCTGATGTTAATCGTTCCATGAGCATCCAGTAACGCCAGATTATTCCCATTTTCAGTAACATATATAATATTGTTTCTTGCATCACAATACTCGTCATTAGTTGAAAGTCTTAGCAATGTTGTATATCCCGATCGTTTGGAAATTACAGTATTATTATAAAAATAGAGTGTTCCTTTTCTATATTGAGATGTATTACCTCCGTCTCCTCCATAATGACATATCTGACTATTCCCTTCATTCGATTGCTCAATAAGAATATTACCATAAACAAATGTTTTTCTATAAGATGTATCATTATATATTTCGGAATAGTCGGAATCTACAAGATCAATTTGTCTGCTCCCTCCTTCTATCCAGTTATATCTAATAATTGTACCACTTGACCTATCCTTAAGATTATTCCCATTACAATCCGTTCTAAGGTGTCCAAAATAATTATATTGAAAAATAATTCCTTTTGCTTCTGTATAATTATTATGCTGATAAATACTACCTTCGATTCCATTATCATATATGTAACATCCCTCTACCAGCACATTGCTTGCATTGTGACTTACAAAGAAACCATCACCGCAATCATGTATTATACAATTTCTGACCGTTATATGATCACCTTCAATTACATATACGGATGAAGCATTATTAGAATAGTTTCCGGCTTGCCCCTGATCATCTGTGAATGAATACGGTGGACGAGCATTTCTTATATCAAGATTCTCTATTACTATATAATTCGGTATTTGACTCGGATAATTCGAACCCCCAATATTTATAATGCCCCTCTCCTCCGACCAATAACTAAGTTCCTGTCTTGTCGTAGCATTCTGTCCGTCAATAACAGGCAATTCACCCCCTGAACCGGGTACACCATAAATTACAATATTATTCAATCCTGTTCCCGTGCGGGCAATAACCCATTTTTCCCTATATGGTTCTGCTCTATAATTAATTAACACACTATCACCTGCATTAATCGATTCCCACGGCACATCACCAATATTTTCATATGTCATTCCCTGACCTACTTCATACGAAATAGCCCATATTTCATTTGAAATATTCAATAGTATCATAATAGATATGAGTACAATTATAAGTGTATTCTTTTTTATTGGCATATCAATCCTCCTGATAATAATTACATATTATTCTATCATCAAAAATAATTTTCATCATAATAAGTATTAAAAGCATATTGATAATCCTGCGATATGTAATAAACCGAATTCGGAAAGTGGTATAATCGAATAATCGAATTTGTACTTCTTGGAAATATCAATACCTATTCCTGTTGTAAGTCCTTTTTGTGCATTGGCTGTTTGATCTATAACATATCCGATCCTTAATGATAATATTTTAAAGCAATGCCCTTCTATGCCTACTCCTCCGCTTATATTACCATATTTTCCTCTGTTTATACTTAGAAATGCTTCATACGAATAGATAGGAATTTTATAATTAATAAGACCTTTCAACACAAAAGGTAGATTTTCCTTTTGAACGGAATATTTAATATCAGGACCTATATTTAATGCACTTAGTCCACAACTAAATCCGGGGAATATATTATCTGCGATGATGCCCGCATCTATTGCAAATCCATTAGCAGTTACATCCGCTAATTTCTCCTGGATAAGCTTGAAAGATGCAGATGCTGAAAATTTCCATATAGTGTATCCTAATG
>JAGLYS010000342.1 GCA_023132105.1 Caldifarciminota bacterium | reverse complement strand
ATATATATACGACAGGTTGTCCCACACCAACATCAGGAAATATATATAATATATCGTTTACAAAAGGCATCTTCGATACGGCGATAACGGATTCGTTACTTAAACTCGTATCTGTGGTTCCGAATCCATATCTTGTAAGAAACTATATGGAGTCAAGTGCAAATGCTCCTAAAATGATGTTCACGAACCTGCCTGACAGTTGTAATATATTCATATATACACTGACGGGAGATTTGGTGGATATAATCGAGCATGGTGATGCAAGTGGTAATGGTATGGAATACTGGAATGTCTTGACTAATCCTAACCTTACACCGGCAAGTGGTATTTATCTCTATGTAGTTGAGACGATTGATCAGAAACACAGAGTAACCGGCAAATTTGCCATAATTAAATAATAAGGGACATAATTTATAAATACTATTAACTTTTATTATAAATTTCCGATAATTTATATATTAAGATAACCTGATTATACTATGATATCTTATCACATACTATTGAATATCAAAAAACATATATACAATATACAATTATTAGCTACAAACTTATATTATCAGGTTTTACATTTCCCCACGATTTATCCCATATTTTATTAATATAATTAAGGGCAAAGTAGTTCTGTATAAGATGAATATAATATGAACCTCTAATCGTAAGTTCTAAAATATCATTATTTCTTCTTGCAAATCCTGCCATTTCTATAAATTTCAATAATTTGCCAAAATCTGTATAGAGATCGGATTTAAAAAGATCTCTATACCTCCCCACTGGTACATAAGTTTCATAGAATCGCCAATACAACCAAAATAGTTTAGCCATTCTATTACTCACGCTCATTTTTAAAACAATTGGCAATTTATCATCAATCATTTTAATATACTCATCTACTGAAAATACATTAAAGTAAAAACCTTTACCGTTGTAACTTGCAGCACCGGGACCAAATCCGAGATAATAATCTCTGGTAACTGATGAATATGTTTTATTCCCGTATCGATTAAAAGACCAGACAGAAGTTTGTCTAAATCCCTCTTTTTTCATTCTTTTGTATATATAATAATACATTTTCTTTCTTCTATAGTGGTTTGGCAATCCTATATTTTTAAGTTTTTTTAATTTTCCAACAGATGTATAGGGAAATGTAAAAAGTGGATAAAAGGTTATTTGATCAACCCCTAAAGATAAAGCTTTATCAATATCATATTCAATATCTTTAATATTCTGATTGGGAAGAACAAACATCAAGTCTATATTTATAGTATTGAATCCCCCATTTACGAGCAATTCAACAGCTTTTTCTGTTGTTTTAACCGTATATTTTCGCCCTAGAGTATCAAGAAATTTTTGTTGAAAGCTCTGAACACCTAAACTTATAAGACTGAAATTCATTTTTCTGAGTTTAATGACAAGATTTTTTGTTATTTCAGCAGGATTTGTTTCCAGTGCTATTTCACCCTCTATATTAAAATATTTATCTATATTCTTTAGAATATCCGGTATTTCATTTATCAAAAGTGTTGGAGTGCCACCACCGAAATAGATTGAGTTCACGGTTCTATATTTAAATTTATGTCCATATTCTTTGATTTCCTTTAAAAGTGATTCTTTAAATTTATATGCCTTATCCCTATCATAATTAATCTTATAATATGGACAATAAGGACATTTGTTTCTACAAAAGGGAATATGAACATATAATCCTGCTCTCTCAAGGAAGGTAAAATCAGATCCATTTGATCTGTAAAATGTATAATCATCCCCTCTTTCGGAAAAGAGGTTTCTTATAAATCTTTTTAACATAATAGATAATTAAAACCCAAATATATCAAATAATCCTTTGCCTACCTGCACTGTAGGTAATTTTTTAATATGAAGGTTGGCATCAACTCTATATAATGAGCCAAATGTTGTATAATTGATTGACAACTCCCAACAATGTAAATCTCTAATGGCTGATATCCTTTGTTCGATTATATCACCTTTTGTAATATCTATTCTGTTCGAATAATTAATTGCCCATCCCTTTGTTAAATGACCATCGATGTCAATACTAATTGTTTGTGACAACAATCCTCCTACATCAATTGTTTTATTTATATTATATACCAAGCCAAAACTGAGAGTATCTTTAAATAGTGGTACACCAAAATTACTGCTTGCTGAAATACTATATCCTTGAAATAATTGGTTATATGGGTCAAAACTGCTATTTCCTCTCAAATTTAAAAAATGACTGATTTTTGTATCAGCTGAAATACTAATATTTGAAAATTTGCTGTTAGAAACAGAATAGGAACTACTTAAACCTATATTAAATAACTTTATGACACTCTCGTTTTTCTTTAATTTTGCTTCGAATAAATTGTTTATTGAAATGCTAATAGGTGAAAAATATGATGTATCCTGAGAAATATAATAATTTCTATAAGAGAATCCAATTGAAGGGCTCAGTGTGTGACGGATTTTTTTGATGTTAAAGACGGGTTTTCTTGTAAATCCATACAATTTAGTATTAATAGAAACACCATTCATCATATTCATATCCTGAGCAAATAGAGAATCATAAGTGTAATTATGTGAAGCAGATAAAGAATGATTTAAATTAAGATACTTTGATAATTTGAAACTCGATGTCAAGGATGAATTTAGACTATTTTTAAAGGTATGACTTAGTGTGTCATATTTATTAACAATTTTCTCTCCAACATTAAAATATGTACCCCCATACCATCTATTTGATAATCCCGAAAATAATTGGAAAGATGGCAGGGAAATATTGAATGTAGGCACAGTATTGAGAAAATATCCACTTTCAAGATTTTTCATATTTTCGAATACGACATTACTATTAAATTTCCATAGCCTTTTACTAATCGATAGATAAGAATATACCTCTTTATCAATTAGAATAAGGACGGAATCATTATAATCTTCTATAACCTGATTGTCCGAACTGAATTTTCCATTTAAAATTATATTTCCATCGCCTAAAAATGTTTCTTTATGATTTCCTTCTATCCTCCATCTTGAGTTCCCGGAAAATTCTTTGATATATGCTCCTTTTACATTCCCTTCTAAGTATGGTTTCAAAAGATATTCGAAATCAACAACACCTTCAATTCCTCTATATTCGGTAATATTTGCACTAAATGTTGCATCCATAAAAGGGTTTATTGCCCAGAAAAATGAAATGTTTTTTACAAATTTCCCTTCTGTATTACCAGCTCCAATATTAGGGACAAGAAACCCCGAATGTCTTTCTTCTCTAACAGGAAAAAACCAAAATGGTGCATAAAAAACAGGGATATCATGAACATACATTATCAATGGTCTAATAAGAGCATAGTTATCTTCATACATTTTAACCTGTTTTGCAGAGAAATAATAGTGAGGAGGGTTTCTGTCACATGTAGTAAATCTTACATCATAAACTCTTAAAACTCTATTGCTATCCTGAGTAATGATATTTCCCTTAAATGTCCCTTTTTCCACAAATGATTCTCCTCCGAATAAAACGCCCTTTTTACTTTTCATACTATAGTAAACACTATCACACTTTATATTACGCGACTTTGAGATTATTTCAACACTATCAAAACATTTTGCAAGGTTTTTTTCTGTATAAAAAATCAGGGAATCCCCTTTTATTTTTAAATTACCCATTGTAAGCATTACATCATCATTCAATATAACAATATTTTTCTTATCAAAATATACCATTTTTTTTGAACTGAATTCTATCGGATTTTCATTCGCATTAATAAATATAAATAATAATAAGAAAATAGATAAAAAAAAACTATTTTTCATTCTTTCTAATAAAAGATAGCGAATAAAGAAGTATAATAGCCCCTATTACAACCGATGAATCAGCAATATTGAAATATGGGTATCTATGAATCCCAATTCCAAAATCGATAAAATCCGTTACTTGTCCCATTGCAAGTCTATCAATCATATTTGAAATAGCACCTGCAATAATCATACTGCCGGCAAGAATTTCAAATTCATTCGCTTTA
>JAGLYS010000341.1 GCA_023132105.1 Caldifarciminota bacterium | reverse complement strand
CATGATACTGCGTTCATGGTTATTAATCTTATGAAAAAGATGCGTGATGAGAGTAGTGTTACATTTATTTTTTCAACACATGATCCGAAAATCGTTAGTGAGGTTGACATAATTCATACGCTTGAAGATGGCATTATTCAAAAAAGCGAGGAGGTTACATATGGGCAATCTAATTAAAATCGCACTCAGGAATCTCCAACGCCAGAGGAGAAGAACATTACTTACTGTTGCAATAATCAGTGTTGGAGTTATAGCTGTGTTACTATTTTCTGCACTATCGGGTGCGTTCAAGGATATAATGGTTGGTCAGATAACAGATTCAATGTTAGGGCATTTGCAGATACATAGAAAAGGTTATGTCAGCTCTATGGATAACCTACCTCTTGATAAAACAATCGATGAAAAACAAATGAAGGAAACAGAAGAGATACTTGATAAAATCCCTCAGGTTGAAGCATATTCGAAAAGAATTCTTATGGGCGGTATGCTAAGCAATTATATGGAAACGACTAATATTAAAGTTGCAGGAATCAATCCAAAGGATGAATCTATTGTTACGCCTCTTTTAACATCGCGAATTAAAAAAGGTACAATGTTAAAAAAAGGTGAAATATTATTGCCTGAATTAGTCACAAAAGGAATGAACTTAAAGGTAGGACAATCCATAGTTTTAATAGTTAATAATGTAGATGGTTCTGTTAACGGACAAAATTTTAAGGTTGCCGGAATAGTGGAATCCGTTGTTGGTCCCACAGGTAAATACGGATATATTCATATAGATGATGCGAAAACAATTCTCAGGATGGACGAATCACAAATCAGCGAAATCGCAATAAGGCTTAAAAATATAGGCTCTCTAAATAATATTGTAAACCGGATATCGAATGAAACAGCGAATATAAAAAACAAGCTGGGGGAACCTGTTTTTGAAGTTCATTCGTGGAAAAATCTTTCACCTTTTTATACCATTGCGGAAATGATAGACATTATGGCCATTTTTATTAGTATATTGCTTGTTGCCATTGTACTTATCAGTATTCTCAATGTTATGATTATGGCAGTTTATGAAAGAATCAGGGAGATAGGGACACTCACTGCTATTGGCACATTACCCGGTAAAATCCGTACAATGTTTCTTCTGGAAGGCCTTTTTCTTGGCTTTTTTGGTTCTTTTGCCGGTTCGATTATTGGTGCGATATTAATAATTGCAACAAAGTTTGCACATATAACTATTGCATATGGAAGAAATGAAAATATTCCGATAGATCCATCGATACCTTTTAATCAGATGGCTCTTGTAATAGTGATATCTACGATTATAGCTATTGTTGCATCGTTACAACCGGCAGTCAAAGCATCACATATGGACCCAATAGATGCATTGCGACATAGTTAAATAAAAGGAAGTTTACGGAGGTTATTATGAATTTAATAAAAATGATATTGTTTTTTTGCTTTATAGGATGTGTGACAATAATTTTTGCTCAAACAAACAAAATTGATACCGAAGGCAATGAATTGCTAAGAAAAATAGACAGTAATCTTACACCGGTTTCGTTTGAATCATACAGAAAACTTATTAATATTGAACCAGATGGAAAGGAAAAAGAGTTTGTCTTATATACTGCGAAAAAAGGCAGTGATAAAATGGTAACAACCTTTTTGTCGCCTAAAACCGAGGTTGGCAGATCTACGCTAAGACTGGGAGACAATATGTGGCTCTATATTCCCAATGTGGGCAAACCGGTACGAATTACAAGCATGCAGTCTGTTACGGGAGGCATTTTCAATAACGCTGATATCATGCGTTTGGCTTATAGTGAAGAATATGATTGTGTAAAACTTGATAAAAGCAGCAAAGAGTATGTAATGACACTAAAGGCAAAAACCGGCAATGTCGCCTATGACAAATTGCTTGTTAAAGTGGATATTATCAATAAATTACCAACGCAGATAGAATGTTATACGGCTTCCGATATGCTGATAAAAACGCTTTATTTCAAAGAAGTAAAATCTATGAGCAAAGACATTAAAAGACCTACGATTATTGAAACAGACAGCCCACTTCACAAGGGGTATAAATCGATCATGATTTATGCAATAATGAAAATTCGTGAATTCCCTGACGAGGTATTTACAATACAATATATGCCAAAAATACCTGATTTGAGAAATTGATTTGAGGATGATAATCCTGTTTTCCCTTTTTCTTTTGATGACAAGCACTGTTTTTTCACAGGACTATGATTTTGATGTATCCGAATTTGAGAAAAAACCAATTGAATTTTCTTGTACCGTTGAATTTCGACCATCTCTCATAATTCCGGAAAAGAAAAGTTTGTCCTGGAGTCTTAAATATTTTGATAATAGCAATACTCCTAACTTATTAGATAATTATTTATTATTAGCAGTGCCAATTGTAAAATTTAGAAAAAAAGGATTATCGGTCTATGGATCAGGCGATATTCGTGTCGCATATAATAATATTGAAAATGATTGGGCATTTAACATTTGCTTATTGGAAGGATATGGTAGATATGAGTTTAATCCGAGCTGGAGTGTTTTTCTTGGGAAAAAACTATATAAGTGGGGGAAAGGATATATCTATAATCCGGTTTCCTATGCAGGACGCCAGAAGGATGTTAATGATATCGATGTTTCTTTAGAAGGGTTTTACTCGGTTTCTGTAGAATATGTTAAGAGTTTTTCTTTAAAAATGCTTAAAAATCTCTCACAGGAGTTTGTCATTATACCTGTTTATAAAAAATTAAATGATGATTATAGCACAGGTGACAGACACTGGTTTTTTTCCCGTACTTACTTTTTAATTGTAAACACCGACTGTGAACTATATTTTAATATATCTGAGGAATTTGACTATAGAACTGGTATAGCTACAGCACATAATATTTTAACAAACTGGGAAATACATGGAGAGTTTTCATTTTTACCTGAAGTGGAAAGAGTGTTGATAGCAGAAAACAATTATCCCGAACCAAAGATTGCAAAGAACAATATACAATCTATTGTCGGAACTCGTTATCTTTCACCATTTAATGCTACTTTTTATCTGGAATATATTTATAATAGTGCCGGATTAAATAATCGGGAAATGAAAGATTGGTATACATCGGCACAAAATATACTTGAATCCCAAAATGCACAGGAAATTAATCTTATAAACAAAGAGTGGTTCTTAAACTTAAATAAACAATTTGTAATGAAACATTATATTTATTTTAAAATTCAATATCCCGAGCCATTTCATTTTCTCTATTTTACGCCGTCTTTATATTCTCTCTTTAATGTGGCTGATAAAAGCTTTCTTGGTGGTCTGGATATGAATTATAAGCGTTTTAATACAATCAGTTTTAATATGAAGCTAATTTGGTTATTTGGAAAAACAAATAGTGAGTTTGGTTCAAAAACATCAGAGTTAAAAATTGAATTAAATGCAAAATATTTCTTTTGATAGGTATTTCTAAGGTTTTACATATTTATTTCTATCATATTAATATACTTAAACCTACTCTGAAAAAGTCAAGACTTTTTTAGAGTAGGGTAGAAAATAGGTATAGACATACTTACCAGTTAAAAGTATCAAGTGGCAAGTTACAATTTCGTAAATCGTAAATCGGTAAAAAAAGTGTCAACTTTTTTTCAGGACTTGACAAGCTGACTCCTGTGTCTGCCCTATTCTCTTCATGTAATTTGTCTCTAATTCGTGTAATTAAAGAAAAAAGACAATTCTCTTCTCTTTGTGTAATTCGTGTTTAAT
>JAGLYS010000340.1 GCA_023132105.1 Caldifarciminota bacterium | reverse complement strand
TTAATTTCATCTCAAGATGTTTGGGGCCAGATGCATCCGCAGTAATAAACGGAAGGCTTATTGATGTTTCAAGAGCGGAAGAAAGCTCACATTTGGCTTTTTCCGCTGCTTCTCTAATTCTCTGGTGTGCCTGTTTATCTTTCATTAGGTCTATCCCGTTTTCTTTCTTGAATTCCTCAGCTACCCAGAGAACAATTCTCTCATCAAAGTCATCTCCGCCAAGATGAGTGTCACCGTTTGTTGATTTTACTTCAAAAACGCCATCACCTATTTCAAGAACTGATATATCAAAAGTCCCTCCACCTAAATCATATACCGCAATTTTCTCATTCTTCTTTTTATCGAGCCCATAAGCCAAACTTGATGCGGTAGGTTCGTTAATGATTCTCAGCACATCAAGACCGGCTATTTTTCCTGCATCTTTAGTTGCTTGTCTTTGTGCATCATTGAAATATGCAGGGACAGTAATTATTGCCTGAGTAACCGTTTCTCCAAGATATGATTCCGCAGCCTTTTTCATATATGCGAGAATCTTCGCCGATATCTCTGAGCCTGAGTATATCTTATCTCCTACTCTTATTCTACAATCACCATTATTACCCTCTACCAATCGATATGGTATTCTATCCACATCACTTTTTACTTCTTTAAAGCGTCTTCCTACAAATCTTTTGATAGAAAAAACAGTATTCTCGGGATTAAGTACTTGCTGCCTTTTGGCAAGTGTTCCGACCAGTTCTTCCCCGTCTTTTGTGAAAGCAACCACACTTGGAGTGGTCCTTCCTCCATCAGGGTTGGGAATTACTTTTGGTTCCCCGTTTTCAAGTACTGCTACACATGAATTTGTAGTTCCCAAGTCAATTCCAATTACCTTATTCTTTGCCATTATTATTTGCCTCCTTAACTATATTTTCATTATTTTTTACAATCTTTGAAACAATCACTTTTGCAGGTCTAAGTATTTTATCTTTATATTTATAACCTTTCTCATATTCCTCGACAATAATATCAGATTCCGTACCTTCAACCTCTTTATGGGTTAATGCATGATGAATTCTCGGGTCGAATTTCTCACCTAAACTCTTGAACTGAACGATATCTTCCCTTTCGAGCATATTATGAAACTGTTTGTAGATCATAATTATACCTTTCATAATAGACATTGTATGTTCATCGACCTCATCCTTATTAAATGACTGTAATGCTCTTTCAAAATTATCCATTATCGATATTATTTCAAGATATACATTCTCTTTAGTATATTTCCTTATCTCATCAACTTCATTTCTCATTTTCTTTTTATAGTTTTCAAAATCAGCAGCCATTCTAAAATACAGATCCTTATATTTTTCAGCTTGATTATTCCTATTCTCTAACTCTCTTTCTAAACTTATTATACGATCCTTATAAGTTTCTATTTGCTCTCCGGATTTTTTGTCTTTTTTCTTTGATTTATTCCTTTTATAATTATGTGATTTCTTTTTTAACAAATAGTCTTCTTGCTTGTTATTCATTGTTGAACCTTCACTTGCACTTTTATTTAACTCATACATTACTAACACCTCCAAATGACACAATAATATAGTTATCTAATCAAATTTTGTCAAGTTTTTAATATATTAAATTTGAGAATATATAATCTGATATAAGGAATCCTCTATCAGTTAAACATAAATACTCTCTATCAAATATAACCAATTCTTTTTCCACCAAATTATTTAAAAAATCAGATTTATCATTATTAAAATCCAAATTAAATTTTCTATTCATCTTATTAATATTTAACCCCCTCCTTAATCTTAAATGAAGAAAAATATACTCATTAATTATCTCATTCTTACTAAGTTCTTCAATCTCCCCCATAATGATAGTATTATTTTCAATCCCCTTGATATATTTTTCAATATTTGCAATGTTTTTTTCTCTCTTTCCATTAAAATATGATGTAGCTGACGGTCCCATGCCAATATAACATCCTCCATTCCAATAAGTAAGATTATGTTTGGATTCATAACCATTGAGTGTAAAGTTTGAAATTTCATAATGAGAATAATCGGATTCCTTAAGCTTTTTACATACTAACATATATTGTTTCTCGATAACACTATCCGAAGGCATTTCTATCACACGATTTTCAACCATTTGCATAAGTTTTGTATTATTTTCCAGTGTAAGAATATAAACGGATATATGCTCCGGACGCATCTCTATTACTCTATCTAATGTCATTTCTAATTCATCTTCAAACCCGGGAATACCTATCATAAGATCAACACTTATATTATCAAATCCTGCCTTTCTTGCATTATTAAAGACATTTATATTATCAGTAGTATTGTGAATTCTATTAAGGAATATAAGAGTAGCATTATCCATAGATTGGATCCCCAAACTCAGTCTGTTGATACCTATGTTTTTTAAATATTTTATTTTATTATAATTAATCGTTCCAGGATTTACTTCAATCGTAAATTCCTTAATGTCCCGGAGTAGGGTAAACATATCAATTGTTTTATCCAACTGATTAAATGATAACAGTGATGGTGTTCCTCCTCCCAGATATATAGTCGAAACACTATTAAAATCGAATCTTTTCTTCCTTATTTCAAATTCCTTAATCAGTGATTCTACAAAGTGATTATAGTTATTATCAGTTTCAGAGTAAAATGCACAGTAATCACACTTTCTCAAACAGAATGGGATATGTACATAAATTGAGTTAATTTTACACATGTTGTATTGCTTTTACAATTGATAAAGCTCTTCCCATATCCCCTATGCCATCAACATTTATATAGAGAGTTTTATATCTTACTAATAAATTAAATCCCTTTTCAAATATTAAAGCTAAATAATTCATAAAACCTATTTCTTCAAAGAACCTATCTTCATTCTTAATATCAATTGTATAATTTTTAACTATGGAATTTGCTTTTAATATTTTTTCTATTTCACCGATATAGAATTTTAGTGATTCTTCATCTATAATATCTATTTCAACAATTCCTTCACCGGGTTTGTTCTCAATAAGATCATCCAATATTTTTTCATTCAAACATTTGCCATTTCTGAAATAAATTTTTATACATTCCGAATCACGCAGCTTGAATATCATATCTACATTATATTTCCCTTTTGTAAACTGTTTTATTCTTTTCTTAATATCCAAATTGCTTATCTCTATTGTGATTTTCATCTTGGAGACCTTAGAAGCCTATTAAATCTCACTTTCTTCCATATTTGGTACAAGGGTACTCTATTATCCCATGAAAACCATATGAAAAGAGGTGTTCCGACGATATATTTGTTTTTTAACGGACCCCAAAACCTTGAATCATCTGAGTTATCCCTGTTATCACCCAACATAAAGTATTGATCTTCAGGAACTACAACGGGACCAAAGTTATCCCTTATGGCTAAACCTGTAAACATAAATTCTCGATTTACCCAATATCCCTGTATCAAAGACGAATCAAGTTCTATATTGGGATATATTGCCGCATCAACATGCCTTGCATATGATTCAATCATCTTTTTGTGATTAACATATAGCTCCTTATCTATAATTTCAATCGTATCTCCCGGAAGACCCACACATCTCTTAACAAACAATTTGTTTGCATAAGGATATTTGAATATGACTATTTCTCCTCTTCTTGGTTTTTCCCATTGTGTAATAATTTTATCCGTAAGAGGTACTTTTATCCCATAAGTTAATCTATTTGCAAAAAGAAAATCTCCTATCATAATAGTATTTTCCATCGAACCTGTGGGAACTAAGTATGTCTGTATTAAAAAACCTTTAATCAATGTTGCAAAAATTGCGGCTACTATTAATGCTTCTATCCAATCTTCGAGTGCTGTTTTTTTTCTCTTTCTATTTCGTCTAAATAGTTCCATAAAAATCCTACCTTTCTATATTTAATGCTACGAGAAAAGCATTTTGCGGGATCTCTACCTTTCCAACCTGTTTCATCCTCTTTTTCCCTGCTTTCTGTTTCTCGAGAAGCTTTCTTTTCCTGCTAATATCACCACCATAACATTTAGC
>JAGLYS010000034.1 GCA_023132105.1 Caldifarciminota bacterium | reverse complement strand
ATTCACCAACGGATATGTATTATTCATGCCTGAATGGTAACTGGAATTTGGATTTTGATTATTACCTTGGTGAGTCTCCTGAAGATAGTGTCGACCTTATACCTGATATTGCACTTGGAAGGTTGTCGATTAACTCCAATGAAGATATATCATATTACCTTAATAAACTAAAGAAATACATACTGTATCCGGATACATCCTTGATAGAAAGAGCTATTTTTATCGGACCTAATGTTTTCTCCTTAGGTGATGGAAAAATGTGGTGTGATACTATTGCCGATTATCACTTCCCTGAAAATTACTATAAACCCGTACTTTCCGAAGTCGATGGTACTTCGGCTCCGGGCAATAGCAACCAGGCAGTAATCGATTCTATAAATACAGGATTTCATTTCTATTACCATAATTCTCATGGAAGCCATAATCAAATTCAACTAAAAAATGCTTCTCCAAGGGTATATATTACAAATGAAGATTGCAATAGTTTTCACAATATTTTCCCGAATATTTCATTTATTGTAAGTTGTTATACAAACGAGTTTATATTCGATGTTTTAAGTGAACACTTTGTTATGCAGGAATTCGGATCCATAGCATTTATTGCCAGTATAAACAATGAATATCCCTATCCTGCTATGTATTTTCAGAAACCATTTTTCGATTCCCTATTCAATTCCTCATTTACAAGATTAGGTGATATATTGAATATAGGAAAAATGCCAATCCTGTCATATGCTCAATCAAATGGTGTATACAGACATATATATATGTTTGAAAACCTGCAGGGTGATCCTGCTCTACCTGTATGGAAACAGAAACCAAAGAATATATCAGTAACATTACCCGATACGATTGTAAGGGGTGATTCGATAGATATACATATATTTTCACAAAATTCATACCCGAAAGTAAATTGTTATATTATTACTCCGGATAGCAATTTTATTCATAAAACCTTCTTGCCAAATCAACCGAATACCTTGTATCTACGATTGAATAGAAGCGGGATTATACATCTGTCTTTCCTGCAGGAAGGAAAGATTCCCGTTCTTGACAGTATCATAGTATCGGATGATAGTAATTTTATAGCATTTAGCGATGTATTTTTCTCCGATTCTTTAAGCAAATATCCGAATGATAAAATCGAAAATGGCGATACCGTAATTATGAAAATACCTTTGATATATACACTTGCAAATAATCACAATATGCTGATTCGTACATCAATATCAATTAAATTGATAGACTCGACTCTTTATTTGCCGGCATCGATAAACCCGGATAGTGTAATGACTTCGTTTAAGCTATTTATTCCCGATTCATTAACTCAAAAAAATATCCCGATTGAAATCTCTATATCCGACATTTATCTCGACACAATTCATATGTTCGTTAAAACGGAAAATTTTATTCATGCAGGTCATATATTCGAACATATAGAAGCGAATATATACAATCTGACAATTAATATAAGCAATACCGGATTGGGAGATGCTTATGACTACCAATATAGCATGTGGTATTACAATAATAGGGATAGCGTTATAGATAGTGTTTATGGCTTTCTACCTCCGATCATAGAATCCGATAGTAGCTATTTATTAGGTCCTTTCGATATCAATATCCCTATGAATATGAATAAAGAACTTTCAGACATTACATTTAGTTTGCATCTTCAGGGAATATCCAAAATTTTTGATTATAGTTTTAATTATGACACCTTGCCAACCCCATTATTTGAAACTTCTATGCCATATAAAAATTCAATCGAACTTTTCTGGAATAGTAACAATAAGTATTCCGGCTTCGATCTCTATATATATGATGCGTCAAGTTATAGAAAGATAAATAGGGAATTAATCGACGGTGGTAGTTATTATACGGTAAATGATCTCGAACAAGATTCTACATACTTATTTAAATTAATAGCATATGATAGTCTTATGAACTCAAGTGACTCATCGGATATATACTGTGAAGCCACAAACCCGCTTGAATTCAACCATTGGCCGTTTAATAACAATGATATCGGACTTACATCCCCTATTCCAGGTGATTTTAACGATAACGGGTATATCGATCTGTTTTTATCTCTTAAAAGTGGAAAATTGATTTTACTAAGCTCATCAGGAGATACATTGCCGGGATGGCCACAATACATTGAAAATGAGATCTGGGGGACCCCTGCCGTTGCTGATGTCGATGGTGACGGTCGTTTGGAAATTCTAATTTCACCCTGGTCATCTACAAATAAGGTATATCTATTCAATGATGATGGAACGATATGTGATGGCTGGCCTAAATATGTACAGGGTGATAGTACGAATAAAGGATTATATGGTGTTGCAGGTTCTCCTGTAATCAGAGATATAGATAATGACAGTATTCCCGAAATAATTATAAGTGCAACAAACGGAGACATTTTTATATGGCAACCCAACGGAGAGGGTTATTATAGATCGGATGGGTTATTCGCCAGAAGGGAAGGAGACAATTGGGATTTGAATGTTGCATCAGCTCAGGATTTAAACCGGGATGGTATATTCGAGATATATGTACTTTCAAGATCCGGCATTTTCTATGCATTCTCCACTACGGATTATGATACCGATTCATTGGCAAT
>JAGLYS010000339.1 GCA_023132105.1 Caldifarciminota bacterium | reverse complement strand
CATGAAGAAAGAGACGGAGGATGAGATCTTTATGATACCTGCAAAGACAATAAGTATCGATGTAAGGAAAAGAAATCTAATGAGTGTTCGGGTCCCTGAATTTAGAAGGGAAGCAGAGGGGAAGATAAGGAGTTATGGTTATGCCTTTACTTCAGGTGAACTCGATGCATCTCTTCAAGCTCTGGATAATATTATGGAGCGAATTGTTATGCTTGCGGAGAAGGAGAAAACAATTCAACTACTTGCCGATGAAATAGAAAAAACAAGAAGAAGGGTGAATGCCCTTGAATATATTATGATTCCGAATATTGAAGATACAATCAAGTATATCTCTCAGAGGTTAGCAGAGATTGAAAGAAGTAATACGACAAGATTGATGAAGGTAAAAGATATTGTAAGGGCACATTAAAAATTGACTGGGGAGGGTGAAATAAAGATTCTTTACAAATAAATTCGAATAATGTATATATGAATAATGTATATATATATGATTGAATAAATAAACAAAAGGAGATATTATGTATAAGAGAATTATAAGTGTGGTTTTTATATCAATATTATTTTTATGTAACATTTACTCATCTATTGTTATCGATGGAAATTTATCGGAAGATATTTGGCAAAATGCAAAATGTATAACCGGATTTAAAACATATGATCCTGTATCCGGGGATTTTCCCCCCGAGAGTACAGTCGTATATTATAGTTTTGATGATAATGCGATATATTTTGCATTCAAATGTTTTGAAAAATCCCCCGTGAATTCCCTGACAGCTAATATGGATGATGCATACAGGGATGAAGTTCTTTATATTTACCTTGATACATATAACGATAAGAAAAAAGCATATGTTTTTTACATATATAACACGGGAGAAAACCGTCAGGCTTTGTATTCGGATGCAGCGTCAGGAGAATTTGACTATAATTGGAATACAATAATCTATTCTGCAACACAACTTACCGATTACGGGTGGGTGTGTGAAGTAAAGATTCCATTTAATAGTTTAAAATTTCAGAAGAAGAATATTCAGGATTGGAATGTATTATTCTTTAGAAATTATACAATCAAAGATATAACAACAATATATCCTCCAATAAAAAGAGAGGTAAAAAAACTAAGTGGGGGAATGGTAATTAAGGAAATAAAAATCAATAAAAGATTCTATAATCTGAAATTCGTCCCGTATGGGATAGGAACATATGAGAAAGAATATACTGATTCGCTAAATTATACATATGATAAAGATGGAAGAGCGGGAGGAGATATCTGGTTTAATCCGACAAATAATTTAACATGTAATATTACAATTAATCCTGATTTTAGTCAGATAGAGGCAGATGTCGTACAGTTTACGACAAATGAACGATATATGTTATATTATTCTGAAACGAGACCGTTTTTTATGGAAGGAAGTACATATCTTAGTGATCCTTTGAATCTATTATATACAAGAAGGATTCAAAATCCTCTTTATGGTGTTAAAATTGTAGGAAAGGAATTAAACACAGACATCGGATTTCTACATAGCAGAGATAATGGAATCAATAACGGTGAAAGGGGATATTATAATGCTTTGAAATTAAGTAAAGATTTTAATGATAATTTATCGACAGGACTCTTTGCAGGGAATAAGGAGTATGAAAGCGGTTTGGTAAATGATTCGGTACGGATTCAGGGGTTATATAGTAGAATATCTTCATTTAATATAGATTATAATAAGGGATTTTTTAATGCATATATAGAGGGGGCTGCAGGATTTAATTGCAGAAACACCGATACAATAAAAAACTATTCAAGAGGATATGAGTTTTACAGTTATCTGAAAAGATATGATGGAAAATTATATAATCTAATATCAGTCGAGGGTAGTTCACCCGGTTATATAAATGATATGGGTTATTTTCAAAGAAATGATATTTATAAGATTCGATTTGATAATGCCTATCTGCAAAATATAAGCAAAAAGTATTTACAATATGTCCAATATATGCTTTATGCACAATATAATAGTAATTTCAAAGGGGAAATGATTGAAATGTCCACGACACCTCGGATATTAGTGAGATCCGACAACATTATGTTTGCTTTAGGAGGTACATTAAAAAGAGAAAATTATCTTGATAGTATATATAACTATGCATATATTACACAGAATTTTTTATTTAGACCGGGACAATCTTTATACTTTTTAATTTTATATAAATATGGGAATGGAATAAACTATAGCGAAAATTATCTGGGAATTAAGCATATTTTATATTCAGGAATAACATACTCACCTATAAATAAATTATATTTAAATTTAAGCGGTAGTATGAACCGATTTTATAATTCTCAAAATAATCATCTTATATGGAATTTGTGGTATGTAAATGCTAATATTATTTATAAATTCACACATAAATTTTATTCAAGATTAACTGCACAATTAAATATGGAAACAAAAGAGGGATTTTTTAGTGAGCTTTTAACTTATGAATTCAATTCGATGTCAGCAATTTATATCGGAATAACACAGGACTTTAAAAAAGATAAAAATTTCAGATTCAATGATTATGTAATATTTGGGAAAATATCCTATCTGTTTGATTTTTAATATATCTTATCTATGAAATTCTCAGGTTTTTCTATTTTATCTATTATTGTAGCAAGTATTTCAGCTATAAAGCCAAATATAAACAGGAGTAAACCGGCTATTACAAGTATCATAGTTAGATATACAACAGGTCTGTAGCCGAAATGCCAGAAAATCCTGACAATTACGGAAACCAAACCAATCAATATACCCAGCCCGAGTAAAGCCCCCCCTATAGCCCCGAATAAAAGCATAGGTTTTCTTATTAATGATGTTTGTATCTTAACCGCAATAAGATCAAAAATACCGATAACGATCCTGCCAAAACCGGTGAATTTAGAATTACCGGAATATCTCGAGTATAGTCTTACAGGAATTTCCGTAACGGAAAACCCTTTTTCCATAGCAATGCTTACAATGTATCTGTGCCAATCTTTTCTAAGTGTAATAGAGTCCATAACCTCTTTTTTCATAATCTTTATAGAATTCTGATCTGTTATAGGTAAATGGAATAATTTTCGGGAAAGTGTGTTATAAATAGAAGAAACAAATTGTTTTTTATATTTTCCTGCCTTTTTACCTGTTACGATATCAAATCCTTCTCTAAGTTTTTCATTAAGTAGAGGGATATCATTAACATCGAATTGAAGATCGGCAGGGAAAAGGGTTATAGCATCACCTTTTGCTATGGAATTTCCAGATACAAGAGCCTGAGTAAGACCGAAATTCTTTCTGTGTTTTACAATCCTTAGAAAAGAGTATATCTGTTGTAAATTAAGAGCAACATCCAATGTTTTATCGGCACTACCATCATCAATGAGGATTACCTCATATTTACCGGGATACCTTTCAATCATTTCGTTTAGTTTTTGCAAAAGAGGTTCTATATTTCCTTCTTCGTTATATGCAGGCACAATAATAGATACGAAATTTTCCATAAAATATTATATTCTAAATATTATCAATAGTAAAGAGGGAATGAACCACAGAGAGGGAGAGAATAGTAAATAGTAAATAG
>JAGLYS010000338.1 GCA_023132105.1 Caldifarciminota bacterium | reverse complement strand
TTTGCATTTAAACATTTAAGGGTTACAGAAGATGAATTTATTGTATCACCAATAGGATATACGGGTATTGGAGCGGAAGGTGCTTTGTTGGCAGGTGCAGGTATTCCTATAATCTTTACATCATCTATATACCATCCGTCCTCGGTAACCCAGGAGTCGGATTCCAATTTAAATCTAATAGAAACATCGGATGTGTCATAACCCTGAATATCGATTATCTTATTTGTAAATAATGATTGTTCTCCCGTGAAATTTGCAAGTGTACTCCAATTACCGTTTCCTTTCTTTATCTGAACATATCCGTAATCCCAGCCATTTTCAATTTCGTACTTATGCCAGAACGATAGTGTTATATCACCGATATCCGTAAAATCGACATCATTAATTATTGCCGACACATTGATATTGTTAGAATAACTACCTCCCGGTGAATCTGTCAAACTATGAGAAGAGGAATGAGATGATGATGTCGTAAGAGCCCAGGGTGATTCAAGGTTCCATCCCGATGTTCCCGATTCGAAATCCCATGCATAGAGCGTATCGGCATCACCTACGGTAAAAAAGGCAGGAGTGTTTATAAATGTTCCATTGAAGTATGTTATAATATTCGTTTTTATAACATATGGAGAAGGACAATCGTCTGTTACAAAAAATCTTAAATCATCGATATTATATTCTACATCGACAGGATCTATATCATTGTAATCAGAGGAAGGTGATGTAATAACGATATAAGGATCACTGCTTTCAATCTTTAATGATACATTCGATGCTACATTTCTTACACCCGCATTCCTTAAAAATGCCGTAACCTGATATGTTTCTCCGGGATCAATGCGATTCCTTACACTATTTAGTTCGAGACTCTCGGGATATACATAAGCACCCGATGCTTTGGATAAAAATACTAACATTGGTATATTTTCCGCTACCTGTTCGGCAATTATAGCAGAATCGGGCTGGTAAAATTGTTCCCCTACCTCGGCTGTCAAAGCAAATCTCCCCGCATCACCATATCCCCAATCACAAGCATCACCATTTGTATTATACAATAACTGCCAGGCGGTACCGGCGGCATATCCGTTATATATAATGGAATTATCGCTCAGATAAAAGAATATCAACGAATCGGGAGTGAGTATATCCTTATAACCCCATGGATATAGAAATAGATTACCGTAGCTGTGATAATTCATAATAATATTTATATTCGTGTTTGCATTGATAAAGTTTATCATATTTTGTGTTATCGGTTCACTTCCCGCACTGGGACCTCTGTATGTATCTGATGATTGTGTACCACTTGAACCGTAATTGTCATATCCCCACATATATGTGTAATTCCTGTTGGGATCGACCCCGTCCTCACTTTCGTTGAAATAACCGTTATCGTCATTATCTCTCTTGTTTTTTCGCCACATTCCATCTGAGGATGAATCCGAATCCCATATATATCCGTCGGGATTCTCTACCGGTAGGATATATATTTCTCTATTATCAACAAGCCACTTAATCGAAGGATCCGTTTCGTAATTTTCACAAAGATATTTTGCAAAATCCACTGAAATATTACATGTTATAGGTTCTCTGGCATGATGTATTCCGTTAACAAAAAATGAAGGTTCATTTTCATTGATATCGGGATTGTCGGAAATTTTCATTATCCATTGCTCATTACCCTCTCTACTTGTGCCAATGGAATATTTGGATGTTGTTATATCCGGATATTGGGTATGTATGGCATCCAGTAAATCTATCATTTCCCAAAATGTATAATATGGTCCGAAATTATATCTTCCCTTTAATTTCATCTCAGACCATTTCTTGGTTAAATTTGCTTCAAGGATTTGATATTTTACGCCTATATTATCCATTTTAGGTAAATCCGTATTTTTAATGATTGCATCGAAGTAAATGTCGGGTTTCCCGCCGATTATATCATCC
>JAGLYS010000337.1 GCA_023132105.1 Caldifarciminota bacterium | reverse complement strand
AATTAAAGTATAGAATTGATCAAGTATTAGAAGAATATTATGGAGCAAACTGGATGGAAGATACTTCGGCTCAGGTTATTCTTATAGCCCATAGCATGGGAGGATTAGCTATTAGACAGATGTTGGTTGAGTCATCATCGGAATTTAAAAAACATATTAATTTAATAATTACTGAGAATACTCCTCATGAAGGAACACCATTTATGAATTTGGCAGCAGGGGATTTGTATGCCTATTCTCTATTATATTGGTTTCCTCTAATGGAACGCTGGCCAAGTATAAATAGTGTAGGGACAGTAGTATTCCCTCAGGCGATTAATGCATTTGTTGTATCAACAACCTTTTATTGGGGATTAGTAATATTTACTGTAGCTGATGGGGTTGTTTCATGGTTCCTTAATAAGTATACAGATGCAGGAATCGATTTAGGTACATTTGTAACGAGTGGTTTTCAAAGGAAGATAAAAAGTGCAGAAGATATAGAAAAACAAAAGGGAGTCCCATTTCAGTTAATATCAGGAAGATTAGGAATTACATCGACATATGGTAAAATTATAGTAGGAATTGGTACGGCAGGGACAGCAATATCTGTTGCTTATAATTGGGAGAATTGGCCTGTTGTTGCTGGCAAGTTAGCAAGTTTCTTATTCCTTTGCCATTATACGCATACAAGTGATTTAGCTGTTTATGATTGGAGTTCAGATGAATTTTCAAATGAAATAGATTATAAAAGCTCTCCGATACCTGTATATGGAGAATGGCATTCCTCTATAAAATATAAATATGATGCAATACTCAAAGCTGTAGAAGACCCACCCCAAGTATATATAGATTCAGCAATGGTATATGCAAAGGATGATTCAGGGCAAGTGATAGATAGCATAGTGACAATATTTCAAGATGGACAAATTGACACATTATCCGGTAAACCTTCAAAGATATATGGCAGGATATATGATTATTTCCTTGCCCAGGCACGAAATAAGTATTACTTTTGTGGAATTAGCTCATTTGGTGATAGTATAAAATATGGAAAAGATACAATCCGACATACAGAATTGGGGTTAAATGGTAATAGTTTTGTAATAGATTCAATAAATCCTTTATGGATATTTGATGGTCCTAATAAAATAACAGTTAAATGTAAAAACATTGATGGACAAGAAACTTCATTTACTCGTATGTTTATGATAAATCAGAATTTTAATCTTGACACGATATTTCCCGAAATTGATTGTGATATATCAATGGATAAACCATATTCGGACGGAACAATCGGGAGTGATTCAACAATCTGGAGTGATTCATTGCATGATACATTAACTTATAGTGTGGTTTTTACAAGTGGTACGGTATTACAATATTTTATGACATATTTTGATGATTCTATTGTCGATTTTATACAGGTTCGAGATACGACAATGAAATATACAGCATATATAACTAATAAACCATCAGAGGGGCAGCATAATATATTAATGAGAGTAAAAGTAGAAGGCATCATAGATACAATCAAATATACATGGAATCTTTATATAGACAATACACCTCCTGTTATAAATATAATAAAACCTAAATCGGACAGGAAATATTCCCCAAGGGTAGATTCCGTTCTATCTATAAGCTATACAATGAGAGATGATAGTATGGAACAATATTTCTATCAAGCAAAAATGGTTGTAATTGAGATAGATACAATATCAGGAGATAGTAGTGTAAATGTGTTTAGAAAAACAAATGATCCTGACGATAATATGTTTTATAGTGATTATCGTTTATATAAATGGAATTATCGAGATAATGCCGGTAATATAGTCCATTCAGGGGTGTATAAGTTAAGAATTATTGTATATGATATGGCAGGTAACTGTGGAATAAGTGAAAAAGACTTTATTGTAGACAAAGATCCGCCGAAACTATTTGTCGATGTCGATGAACAATTATCACCAAATCCATTCACATCAAATGTTAATGAGATGATAATGGAATATAGAACGAATGAACATAGTCAATTTAATGTAACATATATAGACACATCAAACATATCGCAAGAGCGTTACAGACAATTCATAGGTGATTCGACATTCGATTCGACATGCAATTGGGAACATTACTATTACTTCGAAGGCGAGAGTACTCAGGGTTCATACCTTCCTGACGGTGTATACAATATCATATTAAAAGGTATAGATGATGCGGGCAATGATACTACATATAATCCGAATGTTTTTCTATCGAATAGCCCCTGTCTTAGAGTAGACAGAACTTCCCCTGAGATCATAAATCCGATAATAATTCCATACATTGCACCTAAAAGAGATACAACGGTTAATCTAAGATTCATACTATCTGAAAAGAGGGATGTTATCGTTAACAGAGGGATTGATACGGTAAGAATTATTGTACATAATAACTCGGATACAATATATACAAATGTAATAACCAGCAACCCTGATATTGCAGACTCAATAAATATCCCTATTTCTGTAGTGAGTAGTAATGCATATGGTATATATACGGCTGATATATATGCCAAAGACAGATTCGGTAACAGTAACCACAGAAATGCCATATTCATATACGGCACGGTTGGAGCGAAAATCACATCCCCGGAGCAGGGGGATACGATACCCAAAGGTTTTAAATCCATAATGGGGTATGCAGGTGATCCCGATATGTATAATTATTATGATTTTACAAGATATGAAATCGGTTATAAAAAGACTGGAGAAACCCAATGGCAACATAATGGCATTTTTGTTCCTGAATACAGAAGAGGGGATTCTTCATATATATCAATATTACCTGCAAATGACACAACTGTACTTGCATACTGGAATACGGAAGGACTTACAAACGGGCAATATATATTAAATCTAAAAACATTCGAAGAAACGGGAAATAGTCTTGAATATCAACATACGGTATATATTGATACGGATATACTTTCGACTTCGCCTGAAATAGAATATTTTAATATTGAAAAAATCGCAGGAGACACTGAAAACAGATCAAGAGATGATTCGATATATAACCCGGCAAATGGCGATGAACTTGAAATAAACTATGAAATAGGTAAGAAAATATCCGATGTTAGTATAGATATATCAAGTAATAGTTTTGGTAATGTATATCATAAGGTTATAAATAATGTTGTTCCATACAAAGGTGAACCGTTAACAAGTGATCAAACGGGATATTATATATATAAGGAGAATGATCTATTCTATTTGAAAGGATATAATAGAGGCAATATAGGTAAAATGATAGATATATCTATCAAATCGCTTATTTTCGGTGATTCGATAAATCTCATCGAATGGGAAAAGATATATAATCCGAACTCACCCGCAGGATATAGAGGTTCAATAGATACACCAATGGTTATAATTGCAAATATAGATAATAAACTATCTGCTGCCGGAATATTACCTACTAAAACAGGATTTGTTGCAAAATTCAGCTCCAATGGGAATAGATACAATATTTCAAAGGGAGATAATGATTCGAATGTCATATATTTTGGAAAAGATAAGGTAGCATTCAGCGGGAATGTAATAAATCTTATAGAAAACAACAGGGAGGTCTGGAATCTAAAGAAATTCGGAGGGGCGAATGTACACGGAGGTAAATACAACATTTATATATCAGCAGTAGGAACCGATGGTGTGGGACTTGCAGATACAACGGATTTTATTATCGTAAGGGATAGTATAGAGATACAGGATGTTGAAATAACACAATCCGAGGTGAACCCATGGGCAGGGATACCTGCCGGACTCAGATTCAAATTAAATGAAGACGGATATGTTACTGTTAGTGTATATAAAGATACCAATAAGATAGCCACACTTCTTAACGGATATTTTTTAACGGGTAATTTAATGAAGGATGTAAGCTATTATGGAAATGATAGTCTGATGGGAGGGGATAATCTTTATTTTAAAATTTCAGCAACAAATCCCGATAGCACGAGAACGGTATGGGAAAACTCAGCGAATTTTTCCGTTTCCGATATTCCTGCAAATCCTGATTCGGGTATATACATACCGAATAATTTCTTTATGGGAATGATTGATAATGACTCTATATTCAATGGTAAAGGTATGTATGATTTTACATCTAAATATGAAGCAATCAATAATCAACCTGTACTTGCACGGGGATTATTAAATATAGGATTATATAAAGAAAGGAATATTATACCACACTTGAAATTTTATAAAGATTCTGTAATTATTCATCAAAAGGAATTAAATATTCTTTCATTAAGTTATAATTTTCAGGATTTTAATTTTGAGGGTAGTATAGTCGAAAATCCATTTAATGCCTTAATTCAGGGGTATATTGATAACTTTAGTATTAATAAAGGAATAAATATAGATGAAGACTATTGGGGCTATCTACTTAAAATCAGATTGGTAAAGACAGTTTTATCTTCAGTGTATAATGGAGATACTTTTTATTGTAAACAAATTTATTATATAATAACGGATAGTTTGGGAACAGATACCATCAGCTCTCAAGTATTAAAAGAATCAGGTTGGTTTTCTAATTATTCAAATCTTCCTACATATTCCCCTTTATTAAGTTTGGAATATTATAAATGTTCATATATTGAAATAATATCTGTACTGGCATATACATATGAAGATTCATTTAATTTGACATTTAATGATGAAAAAAATATAAATATCGCTAAAATATTCCCGGATTCATTATATTTTAAAGTTAATATTGACAGTGTACCTTTTACATTTCCAATGGTTGAAGATAATGATACAATAAACGCTAATGGGTTATTAATCAATTTTGTAAAAAATGGCAACAACACTGTTTTAAAGTTTTTTCCTGATACTACTAGAAAATATTTATGGTTAGACAATAGTAGTTATTTTATATATAAAATATTTATAGAACCTTCTGCTACTGTGGATATTTCAGGTTATATAACAGGCTCTCCGGATAATATATCTTTTAATTCATTTAGTAATGATATTAATTATAATATTATTAATACTAATATTATTTTTACAAAGGCAATTTCCCCCTCCCAATTCGATTACTTTCTTCCCGATTCTATAATAAAAAAAGACTGTATTCAGGCATATTCAAGCGATTTCTCAGCATACGGGGATAAAATATATTATAATGATTATTATAACGAAAATATAGAAGATAGTTTGCTTTTGCATTTGCATTTTAATATGAAGAAGAAATCATCGGATTATAAATTACACTTGAACGAAATATGGAAATCCCCGGAAAGTATGATATCACAATTTGGAATACATAAATATCGTAATTATTATCAGGATACATTTTTAAATAATGTTATCGAACCGAATACAGAATATAAATTTATTAAGAATGTTCGTATTCATGGAAATGGTAATCTTAATGATACACTTAGAGGAGATGGTCATGGTGCATATTATAGTTATAGTTT
>JAGLYS010000336.1 GCA_023132105.1 Caldifarciminota bacterium | reverse complement strand
AAACTGGTTAATATGTCTATACCTACCTGCCATACCTAATGAAATGGGTAGGATTTACGGAGTGAATTGAATCAGAACATATGTATGATTATGGAATCTTGTTATAGGAATATGAGGAAATTTGTCAAGCTCGATTCCCTCTATAACCTTTAATCTCGTTTTATCATTAAAGTTAAATTCAAGAGAAACAATTAAACGATTTTCGCTATCTCCCCAACTATTCGAGTATTCAATATCATCGATTAATCGTTCTCTAAGTCCCCTTTGATAACCAAGTCCGATACTCATAAATTTAAAAATATCTTTATTATATGAAACGGTTAAGCCATACATCTTCTTACGATAATTATATGTTAACGAATCGTCCGAATCGATTATATTATTCGATTTGTAATAGAAGGGAATTGACAAATGAGCTGTTCCATATTTAAATTTATAGTTCAATGATGTCGATGTAAAGAATGTATGTATCTTCTCGCTTGTATGATAATCAAACCTATCTTCCTGAAAACTTTCATATTTCCATTCGATTACATTATATATGTCAAATCTACTAAATAAATTTATATATGCATATAAATAACCGTCTCCGTCCTCATTGTTAATATACCCGATTAAGGAATCTTTATCCATAATCTTCTTTGTCGATAACATTGTCCTTTTTACATCGAAATTAATATAACCGGATGAAAAATTATAATTGCTTTTCAGTTCGAATTGAAACGGATGAAATATATAAGGATCATGAATCGTATCCCTGTATAATCTGTTTGTTGCATAGTTATGATCGAAATCTTTCAAGTTTATGAAAAACCGTATATTTTGTTTGTAATTATTATAAAACCCTACACCAAGTCCCATATAATCATCCATCTTTAAGTAATTTGGTGAAATGGACAATGAGAACACCAAATGTTTAATGAAATAGTTAAAATCAAGTTGGTGTATCTCTTTATGCCAATTATATCCATCTATCTTATAAAAGTTGTATCTTATGTCAAACGATTTGTTTATGGGAAGGAGAAATTTTGCATCGTATTTCTGTTCCCATCGTTCGATATCAAGACAACCCTGTGAGGTGCGAATTCCATATTCATTGGAAATGTAGCTACTTACCCAATTTTCCGTATAATACCCCACATCCTTATCCATCAGGTATAATGTATTGCCATCTTCGATTTTATTTGTATTAATCGATGCTATAAGAAGCAATGTTAATAATATATTCATAATTTAATGATTTATAGAACTAATGAGCTCCAATGTCAAGAGGGAAAGGGGGAATAGAAAATAGTTAATAGTAAATAGGAAATCGGAAGTTCGTGATATTGTAGGGGTAGACCCCTGTGTCTGCCCTATTTCCTTTCGTGTAATCAAGTAAAATAATTATTCTCTTCTCTTAGTGTAATTCGATTTCAATTCGTGAAATAAAAGCAATAACTGTTTCTTTCTCCTTAGTGTAATTCGTTATAAATTTGTGAATTCGTGGTAGATCTCCCTCTC
>JAGLYS010000335.1 GCA_023132105.1 Caldifarciminota bacterium | reverse complement strand
TTTTAAAATTAACAGTTCTTCCCTGGGCATCCGTTAATCTTCCATCTTCCAGGATTTGAAGTAAAATATTAAAAATGTCAGAATGTGCTTTTTCAATCTCATCGAGAAGAATGACACTATAAGGTTTTCTTCTTACAGCTTCCGTAAGCTGCCCACCTTCTTCAAAGCCAACATATCCCGGAGGAGAACCTATAAGTCTTGATACATTGAATTTTTCCATATATTCACTCATATCAAGTCTTATAATATTATTTTCATTATCGAATAGACTTTCCGCCAAAGCTCTTGCCAGTTCGGTCTTTCCTACACCAGTCGGACCTAAAAAGATAAAACTACCAATTGGTCTTTTGGGATCTTTAATGCCAGCTCTTGCTCTTATAACAGCATCTGATACAACTCTTACAGCTTCATTCTGCCCTATTACACGTTTATGTATCTGATCCTCAAGATCCATTAACTTATTCTTCTCCCCTTGCATTAATTTGCTAACAGGGATTCCTGTCCATTTGCTTACTACGCTTGCAATATCATCTTCATCTACTTCCTCTTTTAACATTCTCTTATTCCCTTTCTTATTTAATTCTTCCTCATATTTCCCCTTTTCTACTTCAGCTTCTTTTAATTGTCCATATTCGAGTTCTGCTACCTTATTTAAATCATATTTCCTTTTTGCTTTTTGTATCTCTATTTTAATATCTTCTATCTTTTTCTTTGAAGAACTGAGTCCTTGAATAATATTTTTCTCATTATCCCAATCCGTTCTCATCCTTTTTTCTTCCTCTTTAAGATTAGCAAGCTCTTTTTCTATCTTTTCAAGCCTGAACTTGGAGGCATTGTCTGTTTCTTTTTTAAGTGCCTCTTTCTCTATTTCAAGTTGCATTATCTTTCTTGTAACTTCATCAAGTTCAGTTGGAAGACTATCTATTTCGGTTCTTAGTTTTGCTGCTGCTTCATCCATAAGGTCAATTGCTTTATCGGGTAAATATCTATCTGATATGTATCTATTACTTAAGATCGCTGCTGCTACAATGGCACTGTCTTTTATTCTTACGGCATGATGAACTTCATATTTTTCCTTCAATCCCCTTAGGATGGATATGGAATCTTCAACACTCGGCTGGTCTACAAACACCATCTGAAAACGTCTTTCAAGTGCAGCATCTTTCTCTATATACTTTTTATACTCCTTGAGTGTAGTTGCTCCTATACAGTGAAGTTCACCTCTTGCAAGCATTGGTTTCAATATATTTCCCGCATCTACCGAACCCTCCGCATTACCTGCACCTACTACCGTATGAAGTTCATCTATAAACAGTATTATCTCACCACTGGAAATTTGAACCTCTTTAAGAACAGCTTTCAATCGTTCTTCAAACTGCCCTCTGAATTTAGCTCCGGCAACAAGAGAACCTATATCAAGTGTATGTATTTTCTTATTTTTTAATCCCTCGGGAACATCGCCTATAATTATCCTCTGTGCGAGTCCTTCGACAACTGCAGTCTTACCTGTTCCCGGTTCACCGACAAGAACAGGATTATTCTTTCTTCTTCTGGATAAAATTTGTATTATCCTTCTTATTTCATCATCTCTACCTATAACAGGATCCAATTTACCTTGTGAAGCAAGTTTTGTAAGATCTCTTCCATATTTTTCCAATGCCTGAAAAGTCTCCTCAGGATTATCGGATGTTATTCTTTGATTTCCTCTTATCTCTTTTACAATCTTCATAAATTTTTCTTTTGTAAGACCAAGAGAACCAAATAAACGGACAAGAGAGGTTCCTTTTTCCATTTCGAATACCTCATAAAGAACATGTTCGATACTAACATATTCATCCTTCATCTTTTTTGCATAATCCTCGGCATTTACGAGTATTCTTTGAAAATTAGGTGCAATAGCAACCTGTTGATTGCTACCGTATACCTCTGGTATTGTTTTAAGAAGAGCTTCAAGTCCATTTCTTAATTCCTCCGGGTTTATTCCCGCATTTTTAAATATGGAATATCCAACATTTTCAGCATCGTCAATTATGGCATAAGTGAAATGAACGGAATCTATTGATTGATGATTGTATTTTATCGCTATTGATTGTGAATTCATTAATATTTCCTGTAATTTTTGTGTGTATTTATTTATATTCATTTAATTAACCTCCTAAAGTATATTCTCAAAAAAATATAATGATGAAATTTGGATATGTCAATAAGTGAAGGTAAAATCTGTTTGTACTAACATCTATATTAAGAGAGGAATATTTGCCGAAAATTTACCAAGGGCATGATTTTCCAATTTTCAGAAATAGAAAGGAGAGATACTTTTATATTGAGAAAGATATATTTTCAATTCAATTTATCAAATTTACCCTTAGGTGGATAATCTCTTTTTCCAACAGAAAAACTAATAGCACCTGTGGGACAGCTTTCAATACAACTCCCGCAGGAAAAGCAATCAGGAATGACCTTATCCCTCCTTAATATTGCCCCCATAACAGATGAAGGACATGCTTTTTCGCATTTACCGCAAGCAATACATTTGTCATAATCGACTTTTATCCTGAAAATACTTATTTTTTCTACAATCCATCCGGCTAAACCAAACGGACAAAAGATATGACACCAGGGTCTATAAACGAATAAAGATAGTATTAATATTGCTGAAACAAAGAGAATACCCATTATTCCCAAAACATCAGGTTTGAATATTTTAAATGGATCTATTGGTTCGATAATATCAAATACCCAAAATACTGCAATTAGAGTAAAAACAATGAAAAATATTATTCTTACTGTATTAGACACCAAAAATGAAATCCGATATTGTTTAATGATTGGTAATTGATTTTTGTTTCGATTCAAACGAAATATAAGATCCTGAAGTGTACCAACCTGACATCCCCAGGAACATATAAATTTATTCGCAATAACAATACCCAATATCATTATAACCAGAGCTATCACTCTTGGAGGAA
>JAGLYS010000334.1 GCA_023132105.1 Caldifarciminota bacterium | reverse complement strand
ATGACAATTTCCTGAATTTGCAATTATCGTTCCCGTTGGCGATTGGCATTCCCTCAATAGCAATGCTATTGGCTCTTGCAACTGATATATGTCTATACATATCTGCACATACATCAAAACATATGCTTGACATAATATAAAGGCTTTAGTAATATATGTAATATAAAGCTGAGAAGGAATAACAAGGGAGGAATAATGAATCATAAAGGAAAATTTAAAAACACAAAACCAAGAAATTATTCTGCAAAAATTATCCATATACCGGGAATTATTTTGAAATATTTGGATAATATTTTAACATTCGATGAGCAAAAGGCAATATTTTTTGTTTTTTTTATTATAATATTAGGGAAATCGATATACCCTTATGTTATTAAAGAGATAAAAATGGAAGATAAGAGAGAACAGATTGTATCTAAAAATTACATATATAATAAAAACAGGAAAAGCAAAAAGAATGTAGATAATATATCATTTCCTATTTCTATAAATGAAGCAGATAAGAGCAGTTTAATGGATATTCCCGGTATCGGAGAGAAAACAGCCGGTTATATTATTCAATATAGAGATAAATATAAAGGTTTTAAGAAAATAGAAGATTTAAAAAAGATAAAAGGTATAGGTGATAAAAAAATAAAAAAAATAAGGAAGTATGTAAAATTGTAATGATTAAATATCATAATTCATACTTAATTCCTATGGAGCAAAAAACTCCTTGAAATTATTTCACCAATGTAATATAAAGAACTATTGGAGGTGATAGTATGGATATGAAAAACGAACTTGTAAAATTGGGTATAACGAATGTAGGTAAGATCTATAAGAATTTAAATGTTATGGAGCTTTTTGAAATAGCACTAAAAATTAAAGACGGAGATGCTATATTATCAAATTCAGGAGCATTATGTGTATGGACTGGGAAATATACGGGGAGATCTCCTAATGATAGATTTTTTGTTGATACTGACGATGTACATAATAATATAAAATGGGATGAATCGAATTCGCCTATTTCCGAGGAAGGATATAATAATATTTACAATAAGGTTACGGCATATTTACAAGGTAAGGATCTTTTTATATTTGATGGTTTTGTAGGTGCTGATAAAGATTATAGAATGTCAATCAGGATAATAAGTGAAAATCCTGATTCGGCAATATTATCAGATAGGATGCTTATTGTTCCGGATAAAGAGGAACTGAAAAATATAAAACCTACTTTTACATTGATTGCAGTACCGAATTTTAGAACCATACCGGAGATTGATGGAGTAAATTCAGAGGCGGCAATAATCATTAACTTTAAAACAAGGATTATTCTCGTAATAGCATCACGATATGGAGGGGAAATAAAAAAAGCGATATTTACTACTATGAATTATCTAATGCCCGAGAAGAATGTATTGCCTATGCATTGTTCGGCAAATATAGGAAAGGATGGAAAAACAGCTTTATTTTTCGGTTTATCCGGGACAGGAAAAACAACACTTTCCGCAGACCCAAATAGAAAACTAATTGGAGATGACGAGCATGGATGGAGTAATAAAGGGATATTTAATTTTGAAGGCGGATGTTATGCAAAATGCATAAGATTAAGTAAGGAAAAAGAACCTCAGATATGGAATGCAATAAAAGCAGGGGCGATTGTAGAAAATGCTGTTTTGGATGATAATCGAGTACCTGATTATAACGATACCAAATATACCGAAAATACAAGGGTAGCATATCCTATAGAATTTATACCCAATTCGGAGTTGTCCGGGATTGGTAATCATCCTAATGCTATTATATTTTTAACTGCTGATGCATTCGGAGTTCTTCCACCAATCTCAAGATTAACAAAAGAACAGGCAATGTATTATTTTATTTCGGGATATACAAGTAAATTAGCAGGGACAGAGAGAGGAATCACAGAACCTCTGGCAACATTCTCAACCTGTTTTGGTGCTCCCTTTATGCCTCGACCTTCGATAGTTTATGGAAAGATGCTTAGAGAAAGTATGGTAAAATATGACGCAAAGGTATATTTATTAAACACCGGTTGGAGTGGAGGTCCGTACAGTATAGGAAAAAGGATAGACCTTTCTTATTCCAGAGCTATGGTGACAGCTGCATTAAATGGAGAGCTTGACGATATAGATTTCTATAAAGAGTCCTATTTTAATCTTATGATTCCCAAAAGTTGTCCCGGAGTA
>JAGLYS010000333.1 GCA_023132105.1 Caldifarciminota bacterium | reverse complement strand
AACAGGTAAGATAGTAATATTTTAATAAAATTTTATATGGGCGGTGCTTGAAAGCACCGCCCCAAGAAATCCATTATTGACATTCGACCTAAATAAGTATATATTCCGAATATATTTAAGGAGGCAATATGGAACAAAAGAAGATAAATATCAAACTTGATAAGGAACAAGCTGAAGGAACATATTCCAATGCTGTAATAGTTAGTCATTCAACATCGGAATTTATAATGGATTTTGCAAGAATAATGCCGGGGACAAGCGAAGCAAGGGTTTATTCAAGAATCGTTATGACACCTCAAAATACAAAAATGCTTTTGAAAACATTACAGGATAATATAAAAAAATTTGAAGAACAATTCGGTGAAATAAAAATATCTAAAAATACCGGACAAAATATTGGTTTTACACCTTAATTTTCAATCTCTTTACTATAAGCCAATAAAGCAGAATACCAAGACCACCTGCTGAAATTGCCTCTCCAATAAATATACTAATTACAATGAAAAGATACGGTGTATTTGTTAAAAATGAAAGATAAGCACTAACACCTAAAGCATTTAAGATAATTGGAGAAAGAGGAGAAAGATAAGGAGATATCTTTTTCCCAATCAAATAAGAAAACAATGCGGCAATCAGCGTTATAAAGCTTCCAAGGAAAATGTCCCATGGTCCATACCCACCAATAAGATTTGCCAACATACAACCTATAAACAAACCGGGTATTGCTGCAATATCTATTACAGGTAAAATGGTAAGCATTTCACTTACTCTTATCTGAATAGGTCCATAACTAATCGGTGCAAAAACCAGTGTCAATGCAATATATAATGCTCCGACTAAACCGGCTTTTACAATATATCTGATCATTAAAATATAAAATTATAAATCGTTCCTAACAATATCGCTAAAATTACCGAATAAAAAGTTCCTTTATAATCACAAATCTCTTCTTTAACACAGTATCTTTGATATACCAATTTTAGAACAATAGCAAATACCACAAAAATATAGAGTTTTAAAATAAAAAGAACGAAAATTATTATTCTCTCTACCTCTCCAATAACAACACCATCAAAATAATTTTTACATTTTTCATTGAAAATTTTATTATCAAATCTCCCGGTAAAAGTTTTAACAAATACCGTTCCTCCTCTTGTTACAAGCATAATGAAAGCCGAGAAAATAATGATCTTATCAGGTAAATTACTGCCTAACTGTGTTTTAGAAAAAACAGCAGTGATAAAATCATAACCTAAATTATTCATTACCCATGGCTTAAAGGCATAAAAAACAAGCAACATAAAAAACAAATGCAGGATTTGATCTGCAATAAGTGAGAGAGAAGCTTTAACTCCACTTATATTGTGTTTTCTTCCAAGTACAATCTTAAAATAATCAATGATATAATGAGATATAAAGATAATGGAAATAGCAAATATGTACTTAGGGCTAAAATAGAATAATCCGATTAGAAGATAAAAAAACAAAACAATAATCAGATGAATAAACAAACCGATATTGCTCTTCATTTTCATTTTAACTATTTGTGATGTTTGAAAAGTAAAATCTCCCAGTACATGGGCAATTATCATAAAATATAAAAAGGTATTCTCACTCATATACTATAATAATAAAGAATAAATTATAATATGTCAAAACCTTTTATCCGTTTTTTCTCTTCTAACTATTTCATATGCCAGCATACTAAATGCATTTGAAACATTGATTGAGTTTTTAAAGCCATACATTGGTATTTCAATTATGGCATCGGATAGCTCTAATATCTTAGAATTAATTCCTAAAGCTTCATTGCCAAGAACAACACATCCTTTTGATTTAAATGGAAATTCCATAAGTTTTATACTTCTATTTGTTCTTTCAAGTGAAATAATCGGGTATGCTCTTTTTTTATAATACATTATACCCTCAACACTCTCCCTAAAATATCTGAATTCAATATAGTTCTCTGCACCCATTGCTGTTTTCATTATCTTTTTATGAGGAGGACATGCTGTTATGCCGGTAAAGCATATTTCTCTAAAACCAAATGCTTCGACTACCCTAATAATGTTACCTACATTATATGAACTCCTGAGGTTATCCAGAAGAACTATATAATCTCTTTTGTATCCTGTTATATTTCCCCCGTCTTTATTATAAACCTTTACATTATCCACTTTTACACCATTAGTAATTATCCATTATGATAAATGATTTTTAATAATCCTTGACATATCATATTAATGTATTATTATATATATATATATGAATAAATCAACTGTGAATTGAAAAATCGATTAATTCAAAAAATATTGGGAGAATTATATGAAAGATAAAATTTTACTCATTGATGATGACAAAAGTATTCATGATATTTTGGAAGAAGGATTAGATCAATATCAACTGTATCATTCATACAGTGCATCAGAATCATTAAAAATACTATCAAAAGAGAGAATCGATGTAATATTATGTGATTTGATTCTTCCTGATATTAACGGGATAAAGCTAATCAAGAAAATCAAACCTAATTATGATATTCCAATTATTATGATAACGGGATTTGCATCCATTGAAAGTGCAATCGAAGCAATTAAAGCCGGAGCATACGATTACCTTAAAAAACCCTTTTCCATAAAAGAGGTAAGCAATATACTAAATAAAGTACTGGAGCATGAACGATTAAAAAATGAAAATATAAGATTGATGAGTATATTGAGTGGTACTCCGGAAGGACTTGGGATTGTTTACACATCGGAAGTTATGAGTAACATTATAGAACTTATTAAAAATATTGCTCCTTACAATATTAATGTCCTTATTTTAGGGGAAAGTGGAGTGGGTAAGGAATTGGTTGCAAATGCGATCCATAAATTAAGTAATAGAAGCGATAATCAATTCGTTGCAATAAATTGTAGCGGAATCCCCGAAACTCTACTCGAAAGCGAACTCTTCGGTTATACTAAGGGAGCATTTACAGGAGCAAACAAAGATAAGGATGGGCTAATAATTAAAGCGGATAATAGCACTATGTTTTTTGATGAAATAGGTGATGCAAGCCCCGAGTTTCAAGTTAAAATTCTTCGAATCCTAGATTCCGGAACATATACCCCTGTCGGGAGTACATCTATTAAAAAGGTAGATATAAGACTTGTTAGTGCTACTAACAAAGATGTTAATGAACTTCTTTCTCAAAAAACGCTTCGTGAAGATTTGTATTACCGGATAAACGGTATAACAATAGACATCCCACCACTACGAGAACGAAGAGGAGATATTGGTGTTCTGGCTAAGCATTTCCTTAAATTGTTTTCCAATGGGCAAAAAGAATTTTCTAAAAATGCTCTTTTATATTTAATTCAGCAGGATTGGAAAGGTAATGTTAGAGAACTCAAGAATGTCATACAAAAAGCATCTATACTAACCAAAAGCAAAATAGTATCGGCTAATGATTTTAAATATTTCAAGAAAAATTTCAGTTATCAAGGAGTGGTATACAAAGATGCAAAATATAATTTCGAAAAAATATATTTTCAAACGCTTTACAAACAGTGTAACGGCAAAATAACTGAAATGGCAAAACAATCCGGGTTGACCAGACAGAATATCTATATAAAATTGAACAAGTTCAATATAACTATGTAATAATATTATTACATATTGTAATATATATTGTACACTATTGCGATTGTCCTCTTTCTAAACCCCATTATTATGTAGTTTAACAATACCATATTCTGGCACCATATTTGCATATTATATTTATGGAGGTGCCGGATGAAGAACATAAAAATAACCATCTTTCTTGTGATTCTTGCAATCTTAGCAAAAGGAACAAATATTTATGCTAATAATAGCAAAACCGCTTCCGGGGCAATATGTATTCGAATAATATTTCCAAAGAGCGAATCAGGGAATATTACTACTATACCCTTAAAACATAATAATCCGAAAATAATATATAAAAATTTCAACTATAAAGAAAAATTCAAAAATAATATTCTTTATATAAAATCGAAGAATGGAGATATGAAGAGATATACTATAAATAATCTAAATAGTGATAATTTACAAAGAAGTATAGATACGATTAAGGATGATTTAAATAAAGGAACATATATTGCAACATACAAGGAAAACGGAACATTGATTAGTTATAGGTTTAAAATTCCTTCATAATGATTGTTTTCTCTTTTTTTACAATACCGAAATCTATATCTTTAATTATACTACCCTGTTTTAGATATATTATCATCCTAAGATTATATATTGAAATTCTATACCCTTCGGGAATTGTTGAGATGGAAAGGATATACTGTCCGGGTATCAAATTTGCTAAAATATAGTTGCCATTCTCATCCGTAATTGTCCATCTACCAGCCATTTCCACAACTGCCTTTGGAAGCCCCTTTTCCCCCTCATCATAGAAACCATTCATATTGGCATCATAAAATACTTTTCCTGAGATTGAACCTAATTTAAACAGTGGTAAGTTTATATCATGAAATCCGAACCTTGATATTAAAATTTCTTTTGCTCCTTCATCCGTTCCGATATAAGCAGGTATTGTTGCCACTCCAATAGAAATTGTATGTTTACCGGGAGAGATAAACGGAATTATAAACCTTCCCGATTTTTTACTAATCCCTCTTAATTTTCCATCGATGTATATGCCAATATCCGATTCACCTATATCCTCTTTATCATATATATGATTATTATTCTTATCATAAAATACATAACCTCTTAGATAATTAAAATTGATATCTTCAACAATACCCCTTGTCCTAAAAGTAAAATAAAAATTATTATATGCGTTAGACCAACTATATACCGCTGATATTGTTGTATAATTGAGATTATATGATAACTCTCCTGTAATTCTTTCAAAATTATTGTTAATAGTTTTGAATTTTGTAGCCAAGCTTATATTTTTATACTTACTTTTGATATAAAACATATTAAATATACCTGATCTATTATAAATCAAGCTATTATCATCAAGATACCCTAATGAATATTGAATCATAATATTTTTCCAATCCCAATATACACCTGTTTCTATTTGGTTGTTAAAATAATTATTAAAGAAAGTATTATCAATATTCAATGAAATATTACCATTTGGAAACCTATATAGTAATTTATTCGAAATAATATATTGTTGATCGAAATTCTTATCAAGATTTCTTTTATATATATAGTATTTAATCGTTGAATTAACACTTGTATTATTATTAAGATTAAATCGTTGAGATATATAGTGTGATAGTGCAAAGAAGTTCGAAAAATCATTATTATAACTTAAACCACCGTATAGATAGTATTTTTGACTTGAATAAATCGAAAAATATATTGAATTATTAAGGTA
>JAGLYS010000332.1 GCA_023132105.1 Caldifarciminota bacterium | reverse complement strand
TTTCAAATTCATTCGCTTTAGAATAATTTTTTATAAAATAGTAAACGATTAAAGCGATTGCCAAAAACACAAAAAGATAATAAATCCACCTGGGTCCTAATGAAAGACCAAATGCCGCATAAGGATTGAGAACAAATGTAAATCTAAAAAAACTACCTAAGATTTCTTTGCTTTCCCCAATTATGAATGTTTTTCTAATAAGATATTTGGTTAATTGATCAACGGATATGATAGAAATAAATAGAAAAATTATAAAATATAATCTTTCATATACTTTTTTCACATAATACCTCTTATAGATATATCCTGTTTTGCCTTACATTTAATGCAATATTTCGTATAAGGAATAAAATCAAGTCTTTCTAAATTGATATCATTCTCACATAATTCACAAGAACCATATGATCCTTCGGCAATCTTAACTAATGCTTCATCAATATCATTTAACATTTCGGAAGCTGTTGTCATTATCATTGAAAGCATCTCTTTTTCAGATGAATCAGTACCTAAATCTGCCATATGTGATGGATATGAAGAGATTTCTCCAGAAGATTCAAAACCTTCGGATAAAGATTTTCTAATCAAATCAAGTTCTTCCACAATATCTTTCCTCTTCTTTAGAAGTAATTTTTCATAATGTTTTAATTTCCGTTTATCCATTATTCCTCCAAGTGAGTAACAGCATCAATACATTTATCACATAATGTACTATGTTTATTATTCGTACCAACTGATTCCGAATAAAGCCAGCATCTTTCACATTTTTCACCAATAGCATTTCTTACATTGACTATAATTTTAGTATTCTCAGATTTTAATATAGAATCATTAAGAGGTTCCTTTAGAAGTTTTACCTGTGAAACTATAAAAAGTAACGGTAGCTCCTTTTCATATTCTTTAATGATATTATTATAATCGCTTTTGCAACTGTATATTTCCACCATAGCTTCTACACTATTGCCAATAATTCCATTTTTTCTTTCGATTTCAATAGCTTTTAACACCTCATCTCTAATAATATTTAGCTTTTCCCATTTTTCAAAAATAGTGTTATTTAAATAAATATCTTTAGGAATAGGAAAATTTTCAAGATGTATTGAAGCACTGTCAGGATAAAGCTTTCTCCATACTTCATCTGCCGTAAATACAAGAATCGGAGCTATCATTTTGATTAAACCTGTGAGTATAATATTAATTCCTGTTTGAGCACTTCTCCTTTTATTAGAATTCTTTCTATAAGTGTATAATCTGTCTTTCATGATATCAAGATAGTAATGAGATAAATCTACTGTTGCAAAATATAATAGTTTATAATAAATTCTGTGAAATTCATATTTATCATAATGTTTGATTATTTCCCTTTTTAACATTTCATATTTATGAAGCATATATTTATCAATATCTTCAAGATTATCATATTCAACTGCATTATTATCTTGATTAAAATCATAGAGAACACCCAGCATAAATCTTAATGTGTTTCTCATTTTTCTATATGCATCTACATTTTTCTCAAGACTCTCTTCACCGAATGAAATATCCGAAACATAATTCACTGAACTAAACCACAATCTCAGGATATCTGCACCATACTTATTGATAATATCAAGAGGATTAATGACATTTCCATGTTTCTTTGACATTTTCCTCATTTCAGTGTCGAGTATCAGACCATGTGTTAAAACGGATTTAAAAGGAGCTTTTACCTTTGTTGTAAGACTTGCAATCAATGAAAGTTGAAACCAACCTCTATGCTGATCTACGGCTTCCAGGTAAAGATCACTTGGCCAGTACAATTCTTTTCTTCGCTCAACAACAGCAGAATGACTACAAGAAGCATCAAACCACACATCAAAAATGTCTTCTTCCTTTGCAAAATTATCGCTCTTACACTTCTTACATTTATATCCTTTACCAAGCATATCTTTAGGTTCCATCTTAAACCATGCATCAGAACCATTTTCATCAAAAATCTTTGCAACATTACGAATAATGTCTTTATCGAGTATAACCTCACCGCAATCTTTACAGTAGAACACAGGGATTGGAACACCCCAGATTCTCTGTCTTGAAAGACACCAATCAGGTCTTGTTTCTACCATATTTCTAATTCTATCCCTGCTCCATGCCGGAATCCATTCTGTTTTATCAATTTCAGAAAGTAATCTATCCTTTAATCCGTTATGATTAACATCAAGAAACCATTGTTTTGTCGCTCTAAAAATTAATGGTGTTTCACAACGCCAGCAATGAGGATATGAATGTACAATTATTTCATTATGTAATAAAACCTTTTTTTCATTTAATAAATCAATGATTTTTTCATTGGCATCAAATACATTTTCTCCCTTCATAAGCGAAAATTCTTCTGTGAAATCCCCCTCTTCTCCAACCGGGCTTACGATAGGAAGTTTATATTTAAGCCCTGTCTGGTAATCTTCATATCCATGTCCGGGAGCAGTATGAACACATCCCGTACCCGTATCAACAGTAACATAATCTGCAAGAACAATCGGTCCGATTCTATCAATAAATGGATGTTTATATTTAAACCCTTCAAGTTCAGCGCCATTATACTCTTTTATGATTTTACAATCTTTTAAATTAATATTGTTCTCTACCTCTTTCTTTAGATCTTTAAGAAATATATAATTTTCTCCCCCCACATCACATAGAACATATTTATATGAAGGATGAACTGCTATCGCTACATTCGCGGGGAGTGTCCATGGAGTTGTTGTCCAGATCAAAATATATGTAGGTTTTTCTTCAATATCTTCGATCATTCTAAATTTCACATAAATCGAATGAGATTTATGATCTTTATATTCGACCTCAGCTTCTGCAAGTGCAGTTTTACATTTCGTACACCAGTGAATTGGTCTTAAACCTCTATATATATACCCGTTTTCTACCATTTGAGCAAAGTTTCTTATTATGTCACCCTCATATTGGTAATCCATTGTAAGATATGGATTACCCCAATCACCTGTTATGCCTAATCTTTTGAATTGCTCCCTTTGAATTTTTGCATATTTATTAGCATATTTCCTACATACTTCTCTAATAGAAAGTTTTGACATATTCTCTGCTTTCTCTCCTAATTGTCCTACGACTTTATGTTCGATAGGCATTCCATGACAATCCCATCCGGGAATAAAAGGAGAATAATACCCTTTCATAATTTTATACTTTACAATAAAATCTTTTAAAACCTTATTAAAAGCAGTTCCAACATGTATATCTCCATTAGCATAAGGTGGCCCATCATGCAGAATAAAAGGGGTGTCACTTTTTCTGTTGCTAATCATCTTCTTGTACAATTCTGACTTTTCCCAATCTTTTAAAATCATAGGTTCTTTTTGTGATAGATTCGCCTTCATTTTAAATGATGTTTTAGGTAAATTAATAGAATCTTTATAACTCATCCCTTTTCTCCATTGTTTCTACCAAATTAAGATATACTTTTATTTTTACATTTTCAGGGGAAATTTTCAATCCATCATGCCATACATGCTTTGCCTCTTCCATCTTTTTCATTTTATAAAGTGCCAATCCTTTTTCTACATAGCCTTCTATAAATTTCTTATTAGTGTTAATTGATTTATTAAAGGCTGCAAGAGCATCTTTGTATTTTTCTTGTATCATATACAATTTACCAAGACTAATCCATATATCAGGATACATATCAGCAAGGTCTAATGCTTTTTTAAATTCATCTTCACTTGCATTATAATCACCCAAAGAAAGATAAAGATTAGCTAAATCCTTATGTAAATTTGCTATATGTGCCTTTATTCCAATTGTTTTCCCCCTTACTCTATGCTCCAAAGAAAATGCTACACGGTACTCTTTCTCCGCTTCCTTAAATTTCCCTATCTCTGTATATATAATAGATAAATTTATATGAGCATCAATATATTCGGGATTAATAGATAATGCGTTTTTAAAGTATTGTATTGCCGTATTATGATTACCAATCATACTATAAGATAGAGCAAGATAGTTATAGATATCCGCATAATCAGGTTCGATAGCAAGGGCTTGTTCGATCTGGTGAATAGCCTTTTTATACTCACTCTTATTAAATAAATCCTTCCCTTTGATAAAATACTTTTTTGCTTCTAAATCCATCATACTTCCTTTTTTAATCGGCATATTATAGCATTAAATAAGTATTTGTCAAGATTTAGAAAGTGATTTGATATAGACAGATATAGATAACAGTTACAATTAGCAAGAGCCAATAGCATTGCTATTGTGGTAAAGCCAACGCCAGCGGGAACGGAATAATAAATAATTAATTGGAAATGGTAAAACAATTCAATTCTCTTTACATCCATATTTTTTTCTGCTACATTTATCTTCAATTAAACAAAGGAAAGTTATGAATAAAATTGAATACTCCATTATTGCCAATCTTAATCTACCCTCTAAATCTATAACTAATACAATATCTCTACTTGATGAAGGGGCAACTTATCCGTTTATTGCTCGATACAGAAAGGAATTAACAGGGGGGTTAAATGAAGTTCAAATAGAGAAGATAGATATATTACTAAAATATTACAGGGAATTAAACGATAGAAAAGAGACCATACTAAAATCTATTGCAGAACAGGATAAACTTACCGATGAATTAAGAGCTAAGATTGAAAATTGCAACAAAAAAGCAGAACTTGAGGATCTCTACCTCCCATACAAACCCAAAAGAAGAACAAAAGCCACAATTGCGATAGAAAAAGGACTTGAACCGGTAGCTATTGCAATGCTTTCAAAATCTTTTCAAGACAATCGAAATGAATTTCTTTCTAATTTTATAGATAAGGAAAATGATTTAAATACGATTGAGGATGTAATAGATTTGGCAGCTTACATAATTATAGAACAAGTTAAGGAAGATGCCGATATTCGAAATATCGTAAGAACTTCAGGTACTAACAAAGGAATTATTATATCGTTAAAAAAGAAAAACTCCGTTAACAAAAGGAACATATATGAAAATTACTATGAATATAATGAACCTGTTAAATCAATTCCGTCACATAGATATCTCGCAATAAACAGGGGGGAAAGAGAAAAAATCTTAACCCTTAAAATCGAATTTCCAACTGAGACCAATCTGAATATTGTAAATAAAAAATATATCAACAATAATATATTTTCAGATGATGTTTCTAAATGCTGTAAATTCGCGATGAAACAAATTGAACTTTCAGTTGAAACCGAAATAAGAAATGAATTATTTGACAGATCAAGCGAAGAAGCAATAAATGTTTTCAGAAAAAATCTAAAAACACTTCTAATGCAATCACCGGCAGGAGAGGTTTCTATTCTCGGAATCGATCCGGGAATTAGAACAGGGTCAAAATATGCATTAATTGATCAGCAGGGTAATCTTGTAAAATATGGAACAATATATACGGAAAAAGGGACACAGGAGAAGGAAAAGGCAAAAAAGGAAATAACAGAATTACTAAAAGAAAATTCTCCTGAATATATTGCCATAGGCAACGGGACATATTCAAGAGAGATATATGATTTTATTACTAACATAACAGAGGATAATATTATTACATCAGTTCCTGTTATTGTAAACGAATCCGGTGCCTCTGTTTATTCTGGTTCACAAATAGGCAGAGATGAATTTCCAAAATTAGACATTACCATTAGAGGTGCCATAAGTATAGCAAGACGGTTGCAAGATCCTTTATCTGAACTTGTTAAGATTGACCCGAAATCAATAGGGGTTGGGCAATATCAACATGATGTCAATCAAAAAATGTTAAAGAAAGCCCTTGATGATACGATAATAAGTTGCGTAAATAAGGTTGGAGTAAATGTAAATACTGCCTCATGGACACTGTTAAAATATGTATCCGGATTCAATGAGAACATTGCAAAGAAATTTGCAAACTTTAGAGAAAGAAATGGAAAATTTTCGAAAAGAGAAGAATTCAAAAAAATATCTTATTTTACAAATAAAGTCTTCGAACTTTCAGCTGGGTTTTTAAGAATTTCAGATGGAAATGATGTATTGGATGCCTCTGCAATTCATCCTGAAAGTTATGATATAGTTTATAGAATTGCAAAAGATCTTAAATGTAATGTGAAAGAACTTCTTGGAAATTCCGACTTAACAGGAAAGATAGACCCCAAAAAATATACCGATGACAAAAGAGGTTTACCAACAGTCAAAGATATTATTAGCGAACTTGAAAAACCAGGTGGAGACCCTAGAAGTAAATTCATTCCATATATACCTGATTCTCAATATAGATCCATTGAAGATTTGAAAATCGATTTAATTATCGAAGGTACTGTTACAAATGTTACTAATTTTGGAGCATTTATCGATATCGGAGTACACCAGGACGGATTATGCCACATTTCCGAAGTGTCCAATAAGTATATAAAAAATATAGAGGATGTTTTGCATCCGGGTGATAGGGTAAAAGTAAGGATAATCGATCTGGATATAAAGAGAAAAAGAATATCCCTATCTATCAAGCAAATTTAATTTACTTAAAGTATCCGGAACTTCCCATTCATCCCTGATTACCGACATAAGAATAGTATCCTTATATACACCTTTATAAAATTTATTTTGCCTGATTACTCCATCCTGTTTATAACCGGCTTTTTCGTATGCTCTAATTCCTTTTTTATTATAGCTATAAACATTAAGGTAGATACTGTGAAGATTAAGGTGGTAAAATCCATAAATTAACATCAACTTCGTAACTTCCGTTCCATATCCCTTTCCCCAATAATCCTTTTCACCTATCATTATACCAAAATCGGCATTCCTGTCTACACTGTTAATATTATGCATACCTGTATTGCCTATGATTTTATTATCGTTTGTCATAATATTAAAAAGGTATGTATTTTTTCTGGAAATAAGTAATTCGAACCATTTCTCCTCCTGCTCCAGTATCATAGGGGGATTAATTATAAGGGTATTAGTAACCTCAGGGTCGTTTATCCATAAATAATATTTATCGATAAATTCTGATGAAACAGGTGTCAGGTAACATATTTCTCCAATTAGCACTTTCGGATATTTTTTAATCATATTCTCTCTCCAAATATAAGTGTTCCAATTCTTACAATATTCGCTCCCTCTTCAATAGCAATTTTATATGAATTTGTCATGCCCATCGAAAGATATTTCATTTCAACATTATGAATATTTATATTTTTTATTTCATCGAATAAAATTTTTGTTATTTTAAAATATGGTCTTGCATCCTCAGGATTACCACTGAAAGGACCCATTGTCATTAAACCTTTTATTTTTATATTTACAAGTTTTGAAATTTTTTCAATTTCAGTTATTACATTCTCCGGTATTATACCGAATTTATTCTCTTCTCTACCGCTATTAACCTCTATTAATACTTCCATCACCTTATTGTTTTTTTTACATCGCTTATCTATTTCCTGAGCTAATTTAAAAGAGTCTACCGTTTCTATCATATCGAATATAGATATTACCCTGTTGATTTTATTTTTCTGCAAATGACCTATAAAATGCCATGGTACAATTTTACCGAGTTTTTTATAAACATTTTCGGATTCCTGCAAATAATTTTCACCTATTATTTTAGCCCCTGCATCGATTGCAGTCTTTATTTCATCGGCAGATCTTGTTTTAGCTGCGATTTCAAGTATTACATTATCAGGTATTTCTTTAATAATATTCTTTACATTACGGGTTATATTTTCCATAAACATTTTATACAATAAATATATTATACTGTCAAATAAATAATATTCATTTGACTATGAATGCACAAAAAACAGTTAATAGGCGACAGACATCAGACTTCAGCAGAGAAGGGGGAGAAATAACCACGAATTTCACGAAAGGAAAAGAGGGATATCCACCACGAATTCACAAAT
>JAGLYS010000331.1 GCA_023132105.1 Caldifarciminota bacterium | reverse complement strand
GGTATTACAGTTGAAAAGTGTACCAGTAAACTAAAAATTTATATGTTAAAACTTCCGCACTATTTTAGGTTAAGTATTGTAATACCTATACTTAACATTTTTTACAGGGCACTGCAATTTTAGGGAAATTTTGGGGTCAGGCACCTTTATTTCCGAAACTCATCAAACTGTTGAAGTATTATATCTGCATTAGTCTTATGATAAATATCATGTATTGTTCTAAAATTGAATCCAGTAATTTTCCCAATTTCCATTAGAGTTAAATTAACTCTTTTTCTCAGCAATACTACTGCATAACATTTCATTTCATTATCATAATATAGTTTTATATCTCTTATATGTTTTCCAAATTTATATTTTATGAATTTTTCTATATCTTTAATTTTTATTTTTTTTCCTACTCCCTCTAATTTTCTCTTTTGTATTCCCACCTTATCTAAGGTCTTATTCATAAATATTTCATCTCCATAAAATTTATATCCTTCATATCTCTTCTCTATAATATTAATATCCGTTGTTTCATTTATGAAGTTTTTATAATCAAGAATTGTCTTAAATTTGTCTGAGAATATTGTCATATCTATTATGGCTTCTTTTAATCCAAGATACTCTAAATGACTACTCCAGATATAATCCTCCGGTAATGCACAAAATCCAGCTCTCACAGGATTTAAATGTATATATTTCAATAGAGCCATCAAATAACGATCCATATCTACTAAAATATTCTTATATCTACCCTGCAATAAATGCCCTACTCTAGACCATCGCCAATTAAAAAATTGAACATAATTTGTAAGAAGCTCTTGCATAAATTTCCCAATATGTGTGTTTCCACTCTCAATTAAAAGATGTACATGATTATTCATCAGACAATAAGCATAAATTATATTATCATTTTTATCTTTCGCCTTCATAAGAAATTCTAAAAACTTTAACCTATCTCGATCATCAATAAAAATATCTTCTTTTCTGTTTCCTCTAAAATATATATGGTGTACTGCGCCAGGGAAATCTATTCTTAATGATCTAGCCATAATAAATAGCACATATGAAAAGATGATATTTTACACAAATGTAATATTTTTAAAAAGTAGACAAATGAACCCACAATTCCTCCTTGTTAAAATTAATTCTATAATTAATTTACAATAAATTTGAAAATAATTCTACCAGATAATTCAAATAGTAAAAGTAGGGAAATTTTGGGGTCAGGCACCTTTATTTCCGAAACTCATCAAAGAAGAGAGGGAGATCCACCACAAATTCATAGAAGCAAGTAACAAGTTGCAAGTTCCAAGTATCAAGCAAAGAAAGGAGAGAAAGAGAATCACCCTCACCTTAGTCCTCTCCCCGCCTACGCTAAAGCTTTGACGGACAGGCCATTAAGGGCGAGGAAATAATGCTGGGGTCATTCGTCTACTTTCTCAAACTCATTGAAGGAAAGACTAGGATTAGTCACTTATTTTTATATTTTCAAGTATCTTGATTTCTTTCATCCTTTTATTTCTTTCCATTTTGTTAATGTTATATAATTTCCATTTAATTCCCGGTAAATATTTTGTCTGTGGATAATAATTCAGTAATTCCCAATTAGGTTCAATATTCATAAAGGAAATAATAAAATCAAAGTATTTATGAAATACACTATGCTTAACAATTTCCACCAGTTTGAACCTTGTTTCTTGCAACTCTTCTAATGAAATTTCTATATTGGTTAGCCCTAAAAACTGATCATAATAAGTTTTTTCAACACTTAAAAGATGTGGTTCTATTAATTCGGATATTGGCCTGTTACTCTGAAGTAAATAAATTAACACCAATTCATAAAACTTTTCCGTATTATTTTTCAAGTTAACAAATTGTTCAATAAATATTCTAATATCAAATAAATCTCTTGGGTGTTGTCTATCCAAAGCAGCAACAAATTTGCCTGCATATACTTCATTTATTGATAAACATTGAAAGTTAATATTGGTTTCAAAAGAACTTTGAGCTTTTTTACATAATTCAACATTTTTAACAGTTTCTAAATTACCTCTTACTATAAGACTAGGTTCCATTTTTATATTTCCCCATTCACTTTTTACAATTAATTTCTTTAAATATTTTGTGTCACTGTCTATTATAGAATAAAATTTATAATCCATTTTATTACTTATTTCTGATAAAAAGCCACTTATTTCTCTCAACGATTTATCTCTCTCCTCAATCGGAAGGTATACAAAATCTATATCAATTGATAATCTGGGAAGGTTTTGATAAAATAGGTTAATAGCAGTTCCTCCTTTTAATGCAAAATTACTACTGATTTGTTTTATTTCACCCAAGATATTAATCAGAAATCTAACCTGATTTAAATACTTATAATTCATTAAGATATTATTTCCCTCGGTATTTCGATATCGTACTTTTGTATATAAACACTCTTACTCCCGTCGTTTATTATTCTTCTTGGACCATTTCCCAATATTATACTATTTTTGTTTATCTTTTGTAAATATTCTTTATCGTATCTTTCCGATAGATATAAAAACAATCTTTTGCTTTTGATGGATCGGCAATTTTCCAATAATTTCATCACAACATTAGCCCTTAGTTCTCCAATTAATTCGAAATATTTTAATGTATCGAAATAATCATTTCTCGTTCGAATCAAACTTAACATTTCCAATACGGCTCTTTCAGTAGATGAAATAGTAATACTCATTTTATTATAATTGAAAGATGTTAAACCTATTTCAAATTTGAAAATATCAAGTTGTTTAAAATTCAATTCCAGATTGTTTTTAGAGCAAAACTTTTTGATCCATTTCGGAATAAATATACGCATAGAAGACAAGATATGAAAATTTTTCATCTCTTTTATAGAATATATTTGTTCTGATATTCCTTTAAGTATTAATGCAGTAGTTCCTCCAATATGAATTTTCATATTCTTTTGTTTTTGTAATGCATATATTATCCCGAGGGGTGATATAGCACTCCCTGGCTTTATATATACCGATTTATATAGAGATTCAATCCATCCTCTTTTTTTATATTTTTGTAATAAACTATAACTATAACCTAATTCCATTAGATATGAAGAAAAATATGGGATTTCATCAGATAGTATTTTATATAATTCTATTATTTTATTCGCCATAACTACACCATAGGTATACTTATAACACATATTATAACAATATGCAACATAGAATAACCACTGAGGAGAAAGAAAATCACTGAAAAGAAGAGAGGGAGATCCGCCACGAATTCATAGAAGCAAGTAACAAGTTGCAAGTTCCAAGTATCAAGCAAAGAAAGGAGAGAAAGAGAATCACCTTCACCTTAGTCCTCTCCCATCAAGGGCGAGGAAATAATTTTGGGGTCATTCGTCTACTTTCTCAAATTCTCATCTCCCAAGAAAGTAGGGAAATTTTGGGGTCAGGCACCTTTTTTTCCCAAATTTATCAAACTACACTATTCCCACTTGACTAATATCCCACATAACATTATATTCATAATGGAGGTAAATAATATGAAAGTATCTGAAAATTTTAAACTAATTGGTGTTGTAAAACTTGATTCTAAAAATAGAATTACTCTTGGGACATTAATTAAAAAATTTAAAAAATTAACTAAAAATACAATCAATGATTTTGAAACTTTTATAGGAGACAATGGTGATATATTGCTTAAACCCAGAACTGCTATCCCGACTATTGAATTATGGATACATCAAAACCCAGAGATATTATATAATATAAAAGAGGGAATGGAAGATATAAAGGAGGGACGTACCACCAGGATTAAAAACTTAGATGATTTTTTTGAAAAACTATGAATTTTAAGCTATATATTTCTGATAAAGCTAAAGAGCAAATTAAGGATCTAAAATATAATAAGGGATTCTCAAAACAATATAAAGCTGTAAAAAAAACACTGAGTTTGTTAGAGAATAATCCAATGCACCCCAGTTTACAATCCCATAGGTTTTATTCATTAAAAGGACCAAATGGAGAAAAAGTATTTGAAGCTTATGCAGAGCAAAATACACCTGCAGCATATCATATGTTTTTTTATTACGGTCCTGATAAAAGGGAAATATCAATTATTTCGATCGAACATCATCCTGATTAAATATATGTGGAAGGAAAATTATAGGGCTTGTAATCCGGAATAATTTTAGGGTCAGATATCTTTATTTCCTTTAAAGGTTCTTTTCTACTTCTCTTATTTTTTCTTCTGATTCTTTGAGTTCATTTTTGCATATATCAAAAACTATTTCAGCATCAATATCAATATAATGATGGGAAACAATCTCTCTAAATTTGACAATGTTATTCCAATAACCTTTTTCTTTCACTTCCGTTAATATAGAATTGTTTCTTTTTAGTATGTTTTTTATAGATTCACCAATTGTTTGAATTCTCATAGAAATAGCATCAAGTTTTTCCAAACCCGTTGCATCTTGTACGAATTCTTCGCTTTTGGAAATATTTTTAAACCTATCATTAATCAATTTTATGCTAAATAAAATAAAATATAATCTAATAATTCCTTGATACTTTTCTTATCCATAAATTACTTCTTTTTCTATACTATTTTTTAAGGATTCTCTCATATTATTATGAATGTAAAAAAGATCGACTTTTTTGCTAAATTGTTCTTCAAGATAATTCCAGAGCCCGGCAATATTTTTGAAATTTTTATCCTTAAACTCCACATATATATCAATATCACTTTCATCATCTGCCATATCTTTAGCATAGCTCCCAAATAGACCAATCCGTACAAGACCGAAATTCTCTTTTAGTTCCTTTTTATGCTCTTTCAAAAAATTTAAAATGTACACTTTATTCATTTTATTTATTCTCACATCTTTTTAAGAAATTCAAGATAAAATTTCAACATTTGACATTTCATCCCTTAAATTCTTTCTCAAAATCTTTTCCATTATTAAAATATTAATCAATGAAGTATCTATGGTATTGGCATATATTATATCAAATTCCCTGATGAGTTTCATCTCCTAAACATTCTCCTTATTAAACTCCATACCATTATATAGCAATCTTCTTAAAATTGCAAGAGAGGGGAAAGAAGAGATCAGCCACGAATAACCACTGAAGGGAAAGAAAACCACTGAAAAAGAGAGAGAGATCCACCACGAATTCTCGAATTTGTAACGAATTTCACTAAGAGAAAGAGAAGGGAATAAATTACAACTTTATTACACTAATTAGGGAGAATTTCACGAAAAGAAAGATGGCAGACACAGGGGTCTGCCCCTACAATTTACAATTTACGATTAACGATTTTCCTGCTTGAAACTTGCCACTTGTAACTTGCAACTGATATATGTCTATTCCTATCTACAACAATTCTATACTCCTTCTTTACAAAATAGATTCTTTATCATAATATAATATACCAATTTTAAGGAGGTATCATGAAAAAATTATTACTAATTGTATTAATATTATTAATAGCAAATATAACATACTCTCATGCTCTTATAGATAATCCTGTTATATCCCCCGATGGCAAGCGTTTATTATTCGAATCCGGAGATGATATATATGAAGGCAGCATTAATGGGGGAAGGGCTATCCCTATCACAGTGAATCCGGCTTATGACGGAGCCGCTGTTTATAGTAAAGACGGGAAATATATTGCTTTTTCCTCCAATAGAAATGGTCTGACAAGAAAGATTTTTATTTATAACATTGAAAACAATACCATATCACAGGTTACATCCGGCAGAGGATATGATTATCCCTTGTTCTTTGAAAATAATTATATTGTTTTTCTGTCAAAGTATCGAGATTATGGTCTATATATTTATAAGATTCCTATTAACGGGGGGATTCCCTGCAAATATTTCTATGGCAATGCTTCGGCAATGGATGCTAATGATAAATATCTTGTATATTCTTATGGTTATATTAGTAAATACCGTTATAAATATAAGGGAAGTGCCGACTATAATATATACATAAAGAAAAGAGATACAAAAATACCGGTAATGAAAATAACAAATTATGATGGAAATGATATAAAACCTATATTGAGGGATTCGCTTATCTATTATATCTCATCTGTGAATGATAATAAATATGATATATACTGCTATAATATAAATTCAAAAACAATCAAAAGAATAACGGATGAGAACATAAATATAAACTCATTTTCCATTTCAGAGGATAGCAAAACGATTATATATGAGAAAGAATTCCGTTTATTTTCTCTTGACCTTGCAAGTGGTAATAAAAATGAAATAAAATATCAAATATCACCCGACAGAGCACAGGAAAATGAATATTATGAAACCATTAGCAATATTTCTAATTATTCGATAAGCTCCGAGAATGATAGTCTTTTTATCATCAATTCTAATGGTGATATGTTTCTCTATTATCCTGATATTATAAATAGAAATTTGACAAATTCATCATTCTGGGAAAAAAATCCCTTTTACATAAAAAACGGTGAATTTTATTATACTTCCAATAAAGACGGATATTTCAATATTTATCAGGGAGATACAACAGGAAATTTTAAGCAGATTACAAATGATACACTCCCTGAAGATATAATCTGCATATCGGATAACAACCCTCATGCAATGCTTTATAGAACACCACTTGGATTGCATTTATTCAAGAAGAACAAATCAATAAAAATCGACAGCGGAATAATATACAATGCAATATTTTCTCCCAATGAAAGATATATAGCTTATGCAAAAAAGAATCGAAGCGGAAAATCCTATAGTGTATACAATATCTATATTTATGATACAAAAACATCATTGATCAATAGAATCACATCGAAAGGATTTGTATGTCTTCCGATTACATTTTCACAGGATAGCAAACGATTATTTTTTCAGTATGAATATAATATTGAAAGACTTCAGTATTATGGGGACCTGTTTTATATAGATCTCGTAAATCCCAAAGTAACATATAAGAGATTGGTAACAGAGAAGGATACCAACACAATTAAAACCGATGTTAATATAGAATATTCGGATATCGAGGATAGAATCCACCAAATAACAAGATTCAAACAGGCAAGAACCTATCTGGCATCAAAAAAAAGAGATTTTATTTTACAGGGTGTATCCTCTTATAAAAGCACTCAAATTTACAAAATAGATTTAAAAAAGAAAAATGATGTTTTTGATTACAAACCTGAAAAATTATTCGACATAAAAGATGCAAAGATGTTGGATATTTCATCTAATGGGAAATATATGTACTATATAGATAATAATAAGTTATTTATGATAGATATTGCATCGGGAAAATCATCGATCGTGAATTTTGCAAAAAAAGTTTTAAAGAATAGGCAGGAAAGATACAAAGAGCTGTTTTCAGAAGCATGGCTTCTCTTACATGACTATTTTTACGACCCGAAATACCACGGACTTAATTGGAATAAGATATTCGAATACTATCAACCACAGATAGAAAATGTGAATGATTTCAATACTCTTTCATGTATTGTTTATCGTATGTTTGGAGATTTAAATGCTTCTCATCTCGGATTTTACGATAATGAAAAGACAATAAAGAACAACTATGGAGATATTGGGATTTCTTATATTCCTAAAAAACACTATCCCTATATAACAAAAGTACAAAAAGGTGGCCCCTGTGATAGAGAAGGGATAGATATTAAACCGGGATATTTTATTGTCAAAATTGACAAAAGCGAATTAAAGGATAAAGATCCGTCTGAATTTCTACTGAATAGAGAAGGGAAAAAAACAGATATATATATTAAAAGGAATTTGAACGGTAAAGAAATGAAATATACAATAATTCCGGAATCAGTCTGGGATTCTTATGGAAGGTTCTATAAAGAACTAATTACATTCAGAGAACATCTTGTGGATTCATTAAGCAACAGCCAGCTTGCATATATTCATATAAAAAGTATGGGCAATGCTTCTTATTATGATTTTTTAAATAGCATCCTTTTTAAATATAGTGACAGAAAGGGGCTTATACTTGATGTGAGGGGAAACGGGGGAGGATTTTCTCACGACTATTATATTACCTTTTTTATGAGAAAACCATATCTACACATAATAAAGAGATATGATAAAACAAACACAGTTCCTATGATGAGGTGGGATAATCCTGTTGTAATGCTAATTAACCGGCAATCTTTCTCGAATGCAGAGATTTTTCCATATGCATTTAGATATATGGGAATAGGTAAAATTATAGGTGTACCGACAGCAGGAGGTGTAATAGGAACTCATAATATTGAATTGTATGATGGTACGGAATTTAGATTACCTTCACAAGCAGTTTTACAATATGATGGAATCAATTTTGAAAACAACCCCATAGATCCAGATATTTATATAGACAATCCACCGGAGGACACACTTTTCGGGAGAGATAGGCAACTGGAAAAGGCGGTTGAAAACCTTATGAAAATGCTAAAATGATTAGAGGTAAATATGATATATAGCGAATATTTAAATATAAAGACAAACGGATTCTCTGACATTATAAACATAACTGATGATATTCAAAGAATTGCCGCAAATTCAAATGTACTTGATGGAATGATTAATGTATTTGTTACGGGCTCGACAGCATCTGTATCTACAATAGAATTCGAACCCGCACTTGTTGAAGATGTCAAAGAACAACTTGAAAAAATGATTTCAAAAAATCTCAAAACAAGACATTCGGAGACCTGGGGAGATGACAATGGATTCTCGCATATTAGAGCCACACTTATGGGGCCGGGTATTGTTGTTCCTCTGACAAACGGAAAGCTTGTTCTGGGGACATGGCAACAAATTATTATTATAGATCACGACAATAGACCAAGGGATAGAAAAATATATATTCAGATTATGGGAGAATAGAAGGGAAAGGGAGAGACGGATCAGCCACGAATTTACGAATTTATAACGAATTTCACTAAGAGAAGAGAATATTTTTTGCTTTATTTCACGAATAATGGGGAATAGACATCAGACGCCAGACATCAGACACCAGCTGAAAAGGGAGAGAGAAAAATAAACACGAATTACACAAAAGAGAAACATCCTTTAACTTTCCCTCCACAGGCGGGAGGGAATTGAAGGGAGGGGAAATGAGATCCTGAAATAAGTAATGTC
>JAGLYS010000330.1 GCA_023132105.1 Caldifarciminota bacterium | reverse complement strand
GAGAGATTATATGATACTAACCGTCAGAAGGGCGAAAAAGCATAAAAAGAACCTGTTTGTTATTAAAATATTAATGATTGTTTTTATTTTATCTATGTTAACCGTATCGGTTTATATCCTATATAACAAATTATTTATAATAAAAGCAGTTGAATCGAGTGATGATATTAAACAAGCTGTTGAGGATCAAGTAATTGGCAGATCACTTCTCTCAATAAAATATGGAGAGATAACGAAATTAATTTCTTCCACATATATGTCATATGATATTAAAATATCTAAATTGATACCCGGAAAGTTGGTTATAACGAAGAAAGAAATAGAGCCAATAATACATATTGTAGACGAAAATATATACATTAATAATTATGGACAAAAATTTCGTGTAAAATCAAAACAGCTTTATGCCCCACTAAAGATTTACGGGAAAGTTTCCGATTTAGAGATTAAAAGGATGATAGATATATCAAACAGAGGAATATTTAAAAGAATATATGTAAAAAATGGTTATTATATTGGAAAAAGAGATAATGGTATAAATGTTGTTTTTAATTACATAGATAATACTTTGGCAAAAAGAATCAATAGAGTTGCCAAGATTGAAAACGGAGAGAATTATACAATGGATATTAGATTTAGGAATCAAGTCATAATCAGATAGAGAGGTGATCATGAATAAAAGCGGATTGATAAGTTCAATAGATATAGGATCTAATAAGATCGTTGCTCTAATCGCAGAAATCGATGAAGATATACTGAAAATTATAGGGATAGGACAGCATTCTTCTTCAGGTGTGAATAAGGGACAGATTATCAATATTGACAAAACAACAAATGAAATACGAGAATCTATTAAAAATGCAACCTTAATGGCAGGAATCAAATTCCCGCCTGTATTCGTTGGCATAGGAGGAGGTCATATTGAAACAATCAGTTCAAAGGGTATGGTTGCTGTTTCGAGAATTGGCACTCAGATAGGCAGAGATGATGTAAACAGGGTTGTTGAACAAGCAAAAGCAATTGCTATTCCTTCTGACAGAGAAATTTCACATATCATTCCACAGGAATTTATAGTTAATAGCGAAACAAAAACGAATGATCCTGTAGGTATGACGGGTATTAGATTGGAGGCGGAAATCAAAATCGTAACAACATCATCATACAGTGTCCAGAATATAGAGAGATGTCTTGAAAAATCACATATTAAAATAGCAGATTTTGTTGTGAATCCAATTGCATCGATTTATGCTGTTGTAGATGAACAGGAAAAGGACTTAGGGGTGATTATGTTGGATATTGGAGCGGAAACAACGAGTATCTCGGTTTATAATGAGGGAAATTTAAGGTATGTCGGTGTAGTCGAAATTGGTGGCGAGCATATAACAAGGGATATTGCATATGGATTGAGTACGACGATAGTTAAAGCATCGGAACTTAAGAAGAGGTTCGGATGTGCGTATGTAGGAATGGTTGACAACAATGAAATTATTGAAGTTCCGGGTGTTAGCGGTAGAACAGCCCGTAAAATAAGCAAGCAAGAATTTGTACAGATTATACAGTGTAGAGTAGAAGAAATCTTTGATTTAGCTTATGAAAAAATAGAAAAAGAGGGAAAAGATTATCTTGATAAAATTGGCGCCGGAATAATAATAACAGGTGGTTCCGGAAATCTCCCCGGTATTTGCGATGTAGCTGAAAAGGTTTTTAATTTAAGGGCGAGAATTGGAAATCCGAGAAATATAGCAGGACTTTCGGATAATATTAATGATCCGTCATATGCAACAGCAGTGGGTTTGTTATATTATGGAATAATTAATGAATCAACAAGAAAAACAGATGGAAGAAAGATTGATATAGGCAACAATGTATTTAAAAAGTTTTTTGAATGGTTAAAAGACATTTAGAAATAGGAGGGTACCATGTTTGATGTAAGTGAAGAAAGAGTAAGAAAACCAGCTAATATCAAGGTTATCGGAATAGGGGGAGGGGGGGGTAATTCGGTTGAAAGGATGTTTAAAGAAAACATTTCATCAGTTGAGTTATTTGTAATGAATACCGATTTGCAAGCCCTTGCTAAAAACCCTATAGATAATGATCACAAGATACAGATTGGTGATCAATTGACAAAGGGGCAAGGAGCGGGGAAAGACCCAGTAAAAGGTAAAGCCGCAGCAGAAGAAAATGCTGATGAAATCAGAGAATTACTGGTAGGTTCCGATATGATTTTTTTAACAGCAGGAATGGGTGGAGGAACTGGGACGGGAGCTATCTCTATAGTAGCTAAAGTTGCAAGGGAATTGGATATCCTTACAGTTTGTATTGTAACAAAACCTTTTGCTTATGAGAGCAAGAGAAGAAAAGAGGTGGCTGAAAAAGGTATTATTGACTTAAAAGGCATTTCAGATTCCTTAATAATTGTATCAAATGAAAAAAGTCTTGAAGTGTTTCCGAATGATAGCATAAGTGATGGATTTAAACAAATTGATATGATTCTTGTCAATTCCGTAAGAAGCATTACAGATGTTATTGTAAAACCGGGAAGAATTAATGTTGATTTTGCAGATGTTAAATCTATACTTTCTGATAAAGGAGATGCGATAATCGGAGTTGGTATTGGAGAAGGTGAAGACAAAGCTATAAATGCCGTTCAAAACGCACTTGCCAATCCTTTACTTGAAGGTATTTCATTTTCCGGAGCAGAGAATATACTTTATGTTATTACAAATGGAAAGAACAGTATAACAATGAGAGAGTTTGGTGATATTGGCAAATTTATTTGTCAG